>JACXUN010000073.1 GCA_014763905.1 Campylobacterales bacterium | reverse complement strand
AATTAGCTACGGCTAGTCCTACGAATTTTGATTTTTCAAATCTTACCTATTTTTAGGCTTCTGTGACTATGATATCCCGTCGAACTCAGGTTACTATATAAAAATGACATTATATCGAAGAAGTTTGTGTTAAACTAGGTATAATACGCCTAAAGTAGGTAGTTTAGAAACGGTAAAAGAAAAAATCAAGGTACGCTTTTTGATGAAACACTTATCGACATTCGTTTTTATTTTGATCGCTATAGGCTTACAGGCTGATGAGATTGATATCCATGCAGACCATTTTTATGCCAATGATATCAATAAACAAGCTTATTTTGAGGGAAATGCCGAAGTGATACAACGAGCCAATCGATTTAATGCCGATAAGATTGTGGTACACTTTAACCAACAACGCAAAGCGATTAAATATGAAGCGATGGGCAGTGTAAAATTTGATATTACCGAAAATGAGATTCATTACAAAGGTAAGGCTCAAACCATCACTTATGCCCCTAATGATTCCAAATACTATTTTAGCGGGGACGTGGTATTAGAAGATCTGACCAATAAACGCAAAATCGAAGCCGAAGAGGTTTCATTGGATCTCAAAACCGGGTTGGCAGATATCAAGGGGAATAAAGAACGACCGGTACACTTTAAGTTTGAAATAGAGGATAGAAAGTAGTGACACCTAGAATTATACAAGCAGAGTTTATCAAATCTGCACAGGCGTTACAAGACAGTGTGGATGATACCGTTAGCGAAGTGGTCTTTTTGGGGCGTTCCAATGTGGGGAAAAGCTCAACCATTAACGGACTGACGTTACGTAAAAATTTGGCAAAAAGCTCTGCCACACCCGGAAAAACACAGCTGATAAATTTTTTTAATATTATCTACCGATACAATGAAGAGGATTGGAATATCCGTTTTGTGGATTTACCGGGATTTGGATATGCCAAAGTCTCCAAAGATTTGAAAAGCGTATGGCAGAAAAATTTAGTAGAGTTTATCAAGCATCGAGTATCGATTCGTGTTTTTATTCATCTGCGTGATGCGAGACACCCTTATGCTCAGATCGATAAAGATGTGGAAGGTTATGTCAAAGAGTTTATCCGGGGAGATCAGCTTTATCTCAATGTTTTTACCAAAATCGATAAGCTCAATCAAAAAGAGCGAGCCGCACTCAAACGGGACTTCCCGGGATCGATTACTCTGAGCAACCTCAAAAATAGCGGTTATGAACGGATTCATGAGAAAATCTTTGAACATATTTTCGGGGTATCCCATGGTTGAACTGGTGAAAGCAAAATTGACCGATATTCCGGCGATGCAGGCGCTGGTTGTCAATGAGGTCAAAGAGGGGATTATCCTAAAACGCAGTGATGATGAGATCTCTACTAATATCCGTTCTTATGTATTGGCAAAAGAGGGGGATAAAGTCGTGGGCTATGCGGCACTCCATATTCACTCCGTACGGCTAGCTGAGATACGCAGTCTCATTGTCAGTCCCGAATATCGCGGAACCCATATCGGTAAACAGATTGTTCTTTTTACGTTAGAGGAGGCGAAAGCATTAGGAGTGAGTGAAGATGTCTTGGTCTTGACCTATCTGCCGGGCTTTTTTACCAAATTGGGTTTTGTCGAGATTCCCAAAGAGACAATCCCGGAGCATAAGATTTGGGCAGACTGCATTAAATGTATCCATTTTCCTGTCTGTAATGAGATTTCGTTAATTTATAAATTAGGACTGTAGATGCGTAAGCGAGTCGATATCGACAGTCAAGAGATCGGTTTTTTGAAGTGGGTATTTTTGGTCTTTGCCGTAGCGTTTTATCCCTTATTGGCATCGATCTATACCATGCTGCCACCACTCATCGGTGTGGTTGGTTTGATTATTATTTACAATATGGATCGTAATGTGGTTTACGTTTTGGCGGCTATGCTCTATCTGCTCAATATTGAGTTGAATTTCAGCTTACCGGTTTTGCTCTCTATCTTCTCGATAATTGTGATCTATGTATCGGTCTATCCGAGTGCCAAGCTCATGATACGATGCCAGACCTGTCTATCTCTTTTTTTGATTATCGTTGTTGATGGATTTTACTATATGAATCTTTTTATTTATGATTTTATCTTCTCCTCATCAACCGTTATCGGAGATTCTGTTTTACTCTTTTATATTATGCTGGATCTCTTTTTAGGGTTCTTTCTATGAGATATACCATTGTTATTATCGTTTTTATCCTTTTTTGGATTATGCTTATCTCACGTATCTATCAGATTAGTGTTAAGTCCAACTACTATTATGAAAATTTGGCTCATAACAATATCGAGCGAAAATATTTTATCAAACCGGTGCGGGGAGAGATTTTGGATCGCCATGGAGATTTGATGGCGGTCAATAAGATCGGTTTCTCTATCAAAATCGCTCCCCATCTAAAACGTGACGGTGAAGAGCTGAATCATCTGTTGGATCAAATTGTTAATGAATTCCCCGATCAAAACAAAACAAAGCTGCTCAGCAAATATATTAAGAAGGATTCTCCTTATAATCACCGATTTATTCCTATCATCGACTTTATCACCTATGATGATATGATTGGTGCCTATCCGAAGCTAACCATTAATAAACAGTTGCAAATTGAATCAGAGACCAAGCGATACTATCCGTCTGGTTCGGTAGCTACCCATATTGTCGGGTATGTAGCACGATCCAATCAAAAAGACAATGAATCGGATGAAGTGGTCGAGAAGGTCGGTGTAGTAGGGCGAACCGGACTTGAGAGTCAATATAACAAGGTACTCCAAGGAGAGCTTGGGTATCGTATAGTCAAAGTGAGTGCGACCAATAAAGAGGTTGCCGAGATTGAACGAAAAGAGCCGATTGAGAATCAAAACTTAGAGCTGAATGTCGACCTGAGATTGCAAAAGAAAATTAATGAACTCTTTAAAGGGCAGTCCGGGGTTGCCGTGGTTATGCATGTTAATGGTGATGTGCTAGCCGCCGTGAGTTATCCTTCGTATGATCCGAATCTCTTTGTCGGGGGAATCTCTAGCAAAGATTGGAAAGAGTTGATCAGTGATTTTAATCACCCCTTTACCAATAAAATTGTCTCCGGACTCTATCCTCCGGGTTCTACTATCAAAATGGGAATGGCTCTCTCCTATGCACAATCCGGTAAGGCATCTCTGGATCATGCCGAGTACTGTAAAGGATATATCAAAATCGGAAAAAACAGCCATAAATTCCGTTGCTGGTCAAAATGGGGACACGGTTCCGTCTCCCTGCGTAAAGCCATTCGAGAGAGCTGTGACGTCTATTTTTATAACAAGAGTCTCCAAGTGGGTATCGACTCGATGGCAAAGTATCTCAACAGTTACGGCTTAGGGGTTCGCACTGGTATAGATTTGCCAAGAGAGCGTTCCGGTGTCATTCCGAGTAAGACATGGAAGATGCAGACCTATAAAAAACCGTGGTTCTTAGGAGAGACCATTATTGCCTCCATTGGACAGGGATATACATTGATTACGCCTATTCAATTGGCACGCTATACCGCTTTTTTGGCAACGGATAAGCTGCCGACCCCCCATTTGGCACATAAGATTGCCGGAGAAGTGGTACGACCGGAGTATATTTATCCGGAACACAGTGAACACTACCTTCATACTATAAGAGAAGGGATGTATGATGTCTGTAACGCTCCAAGAGGAACTGCAACACGGGTAATGTCCAACCTACCGATAGTCATCGCTGGAAAAACCGGTACCTCACAAGTCGTCTCCATTCCCCAAAGTGAAAAAAACCGGATGCTGGAGTCTGATATGGAGTACTATAGCCGTTCTCATGCTTGGCTAACCACTTATGCCCCTTTTGAGAATCCGGAATATGTGGTCTCTGTCTTAGTAGAACATGGAGGACACGGTGGTACGACGGCTGGACCTATTGCGGCTGAAATCTATCGATGGATGTACAAAGAGGGTTATTTCAGCAAGGAAGTATTAGAGAAGTTCGAGAAATGATGAAACCTCTTTGGAACTGATGGCTTTAGCCTCACTCAATGTTTTTTCGGGACTAAAGTCTCCAATTTCTAAAAGAAAGTGTAATCCAGAGGTGAAAGATGCCGATTTTTATACCTGTCCCATACCCGCAAGGGTGTGTTCTAAAAAGATAGCCAAAACAATAAAGAGACTGATTCCAGCCGGTCTGGAGTAAAGTTTATTGGCGGTGATATAGACCAAAATAATCGTAGCGGCGGTCATCGTGGCGATATCGAAGTAATTTTCGAGTAGTGAGATAGGAAGATTTTTAACCATAGCCGAGAGACCGATTACCATGGTTATATTGGCAAGATTGGAACCGATAACATTACCCACTGCCATATCGACTTTGCCTTTGATGGCAGCGGAGATGGAGACGACGACTTCTGGCAGTGAGGTACCAAAACTGATCATAATAATCCCGATAATCCACTCACTGACACCAAACTCATGAGCGATATTGGAAGCACTCTCAATGGCAAAGTGAGCTCCCCCTACGACAAAGATAAAGCCCAAAATCATTAATCCTATCGTGCTACTCCATGTAAAAGCATCTTCATCAATATCTTCAATCGCTTCGGTTCTCAATCCTTTCGAGTCATCAATCAAGAAAACCATGTAAGCAAACATAAGGATGAGCAGCAGCATACCGTCAAAACGGCTGATCATTCCATCCAGACTCATAATGAGAAAGATAATAACCGGCAGCATAGCCCAGATCGCATCTTTGGCAAAAAAATCTCGATCAGGATTGATGTTTTGGGTAATCATAAAAATAATAGCCAACACAAAGGTAATATTCAAAATATTACTTCCGATTACGTTTGCAATCGCGATATCAGATTTGCCTCCATAACTGGCAGCAACACTTGCCGCCATCTCGGGCAATGATGTCCCCAATGCAATAATGGTTGCACCGATTACAAACTCCGAAATATTAAAATGCAATGCGATACGTTCACTCTGATTGACGATGAAATCAGCCCCGACGATCAAGGCACCCATAGCCAATATAAAAATCACAAAATCCACTAATGATTCTCCATTCGTATAATTAAACTCTTAGGAAGATTAAACTGTTGGATTAGAGCTTCTTCTTTGGCTCTCATCTCACCATTGTCATTCTCATGGTCATAGCCCAAAAGATGCAGCAATCCATGAATAAAAAGCAGCAACAACTCATCCTCTTGCGTATGTCCCAACTCTTGGGATAATTGGATCACGTAGTCTGCCGAAATGACGATCGAACCTAACGGCAGATGTTCGAAATCTCCCTCAACCGGGAAACTCAAAACATCGGTCGGTTTATCTTTGTGACGATACTCTCGGTTGTATTGGCGTATCATATTATTGTCACATATCGTTAGGTCAATCTCTCTGGGAGTCAGATTATCGGCGATCCTCTCCAGACGTTCAATATTAATAGGTAATGTAGTCTTATTTTCAATGGTCAGCATGAGTAAAAGTTTATCCAACTCTTGCTACAATACACCCTAAAAAGGTTAATTTTTATGAGTAAAAAAGCAGTCTGCATCATCTCCGGCGGTATGGATAGTGCGTTGGGAGCAGCAATAGCACAGGCAGACGGGTATGAGATTATCGCACTGCATTTCAACTATGGTCAGCGGACAGAGCGTAAAGAGCTGGAGGCTTTTCGTAAAATTGTGGCTCAACTGCCGGTAATCGAATCGTATGAGATCGATTTGGACTTTTTTAAACAGATCGGAGCATCGGCTTTGACCGATAGCCGCATAGCCGTACCGACTGGCGGGATAGAGCCGGGGATTCCGACTACTTACGTCCCTTTCCGTAACGGTATTTTTATCTCTATCGCTACCGCCATTGCGGAGAAACATGGAGCCGAAGCACTCTATATCGGTGTGGTCGAGGAGGACAGTAGCGGTTATCCCGATTGCCGGGAGTGCTATATCCAAACGATGGAGCAGGCGATCAACTTAGGAACCAAAGATGAGACCAAATTGACGATTAAAATGCCGTTGGTGCATCTCAAAAAAGAGCAGATCGTACAAAAAGCATTAGCACTTCAGGTTCCGTTAGCGGATACCTGGAGCTGTTACCAGTCTGAAACCGAGGCGTGCGGCATATGTGACAGCTGTCGATTACGGCTCAAGGGTTTTGAATTGGCAGGTGTGACCGATCCGATTTCCTATCAAACCAAATAAGGAGATTTAGAACAGATGAAAAAAAAGATGACGCTACTGTCTATAGTATTCATGACCTCAACATTTTTAGGATGTTCCAGAGGAGCAAGCGAGTCGGAGAATCTTAAACGACAATGGATCAGCAGTGGAGCCGAACTGTCGGTACCGGAATCGGTTGTCTATGATGATCAAAAGCAGGCTCTTTATGTCTCCAACGTCAATAGCCAATCTAGCGGCAATCCATGGGAGGATAATGGGGGCTTTATCTCCAAACTCAACCGTGATGGAAAAGTAATCGAGTTAAAATGGATCACCGGACTCAAAGCACCCAAGGGGTTAACCGTAAATGGCGAACATCTCTATGCTGCCGATCTCAACGGAGTCGTCGATATCAATACCACTTCCGGGAAAATTATCCAACGTTGGGATGCCCCTACGGGCGTTCAGATGCTCAATGATATCACCTTTGATGGAGCAAACAATTGTCTCTATATATCAGACTCCGGAACCAAAGAGATTTATACCGTGACACCGGATGGAGCCTTCAGCTTGCTGTATGCCAAAGAGTCTTCACTCAAACCGGAACAGAACGGACTCTTGATGGAATCAAACAGTCTGATTATGCAAGGAACCGTCGGCTATCTCAAATCCTTTAATCCAACTGATACTCAAAAAGTAACTATTATTTCAGATTCAGTCGGTATTGCGATTGACGGTATTACAAAGTATGAGGATAAAGGATATCTGATCTCAACATGGGGTGGAGAGATTCACTTCGTCGATCATCAGGGAGTTTCCAAACTGCTTCTGGACAGCAAACCGAACCGTACGGCAGATATCGCTTACATCTCAGAATTGGGTCTGCTCTTGGTGCCGAATTTTGATAAAAATATCGTGGCGTACACAGTGAGAGGTTTGTAAGGTGCAATGTAAATTGCACCGTGTATCTTAAGCTTCAAATCCATAAAAATCACCAAACATCTCGAGTAGGGTCGATTTGATCGGATGCTTGGTTGGAAAAATCAATGGATTTTTGTTCGATAAGATCGAACCTACAGAATTCCTTCCCATCGTAAACCTGTCACCTTGATGGTAAAATCAGTGATTTTTATTTTTTCTCTGCCTAATCCCTGCTCGGTGAGCATCCGATGAACAGCACTGAGTAGATAACCTGAGTTCGACGGGATATCATAGTCACAGCTTTACGAGGTTTCCCATAGACTGCGTTAGATTTTTTTGAATTAGCTTTAGCTAGTCCTGCAAAA
>JACXUN010000301.1 GCA_014763905.1 Campylobacterales bacterium | reverse complement strand
ATATCCGGCTATATCCGATAGAATCACGAGCATATCCGCATCAAAATGATATGTTACATGAGCGGACAATCTATCGTTATCCCCAAAAACAAGTTCTTCGGTAGCGGTAACATCATTTTCGTTTATGATAGGTACGACTTTATTACAGAGCAGTACATCTATAGCATTTTTAGCATGTTCAGTTCTTTTTCTAGAATCCAAATCAGCCGCACTAAGAAGCACTTGCGAACAAATAATGCCAAATCTATCAAACTTTTCTTGATACATTTTTAAGAGCAACGGTTGACCGATTGCTGCAAGGGCTTGGCGATTTGGAATGAATGATTTATCAAGTTTCAACCTTGTATATCCACTAGAAACTGCTCCGGAACTTACCAATATCACTTCTTTGCCGTGTTGCTGCAAAGATGCTATAAGTTCGACTAGAGATTTCATTCTCTCTTTTGATATTTGAGCATTTTCGGTCAATACATGTGAACCTACCTTGATAACAATCCTATTCATTTGCATCTTTACTCTCTTTTGACATTTTAACTATATCGCCTAATATGTATTTAATGGCTTTTGTATTGATATGAGATACAGACGAGATAGGCAAAACAAATAGAGGCGATGTAGGCTTTTGGCCTAATTCATATTTTACACCGTAGCTTAAATAGTTATTATCAATATTTTCGCTTTTGAGATTATTGTTTGGTTCCAAGCCTATTGTGGACATAAATTCTTGTATCAATCTATTGCACTCTTCTATATTTAGGGCATCTATCTTTGTTATAGCTATCGCATAATCTCTTTTCCCTAAAATATCGGAATATTTTTTTAGCTCTTCAAAAAGAGTGGTATATTGATATTGCATTGTTCTGTAATTGCTTATATCCAGCATGAAAAGAAGGATCGATGTTCGCTCTATGTGTCTTAAGAACTCATACCCCAGCCCTCTGCCTTCGCTTGCCCCTTCGATGATGCCGGGAATATCTGCCATTATAAAAGAGTCATAATCACTATAATCCACCACACCAAGACTAGGGACAAGGGTTGTAAATTCATAATCAGCCACTTGGGGTCTTGCGTTTGAAACAACAGAAATGAGAGTTGATTTACCAACATTTGGATATCCGACAAGCCCTACATCGGCTATCATCTTCATCTCAAACCTAACTAACTTTGTAACTCCGGGAAGTCCAGCTTGAGCATATGTAGGTCTTTGGTTACTTGAATTTTTAAAGTGCATATTGCCTAAACCGCCCTTCCCGCCATCAAGCAATTTAACTTTTTGATTATTTTCTGTCATATCAAGCAAAAGTTCGCCGCTTTCTACATCAAAGATTTGTGTTCCCGGAGGAACTGTTACAATAACATCCTCGCCGCTTTTTCCATATTTTCTACGACCTTCTCCTGGACGACCGTTTTTGGCTTTTATATGGTGTCTTCCCCTAAGTGATGTTAAGGTATCAGTGTTACTATCCGTTTGTATATATACAGATCCGCCTCTACCCCCATCGCCTCCGTCAGGACCACCTTGAGATACAAACTTTTCCGTCCAAAACGATACTGCTCCAGCACCACCATTGCCTGAACTAAGC
>JACXUN010000300.1 GCA_014763905.1 Campylobacterales bacterium | reverse complement strand
CCAATATTTACAAGAAAAGAGAGTGTAGAAATTATTATTCAAAGTCTCAAGTATCTACAAAAAGAAGAAAATCTAAAACTCTACGCCTATGTGATATTAAGATAAAAGGGGACAGGTGAATGTAATAGTAAATAATATTTGGCTGGTTCAAATGCTAACGAAGCGTTCTCTAAAAACTGTTTCTTCCATTTCATAATAGACTGAGAAGTAATTTTATACTTTGAAGCTAACTCAGCTATCGTCTGATCTTCCTTTAGAAGTTCTAACACAATTTTAGTCTTTTGTTCTGCACTGTAAGTTTGACTTTTTTTACGACTCATTTTTCTCTCCATTTATTTCATGTTTATTCTGGCTTTTTTTGGAAATAAACTTTGATGAAATATTGTCTTAGATTTTCAGGCCATTATACTATTTGAAGTTGAGGCATATTAAAAAGGTATAAACAGTAAAAAGACATAATATTTTGGTATAATAAATCAAAAAGCCGTTATGAAAGCATTACTCCCTGCCAATATCCCTACCACACTGGAACAAGATATCGAACAGCACGGTCGTGTGCTGCACTTTTATCAAGGACAGGTGCTTTTTTCACCCGAAGAGTTATTGGAAAATTTCTTCGTGGTCTTTCAAGGACGGATTAAAGTCTCCCAGATCGAGTTTGCCAGTGGAAAGGAGCAAACACTCAAAATCCTTACCACCGGAGATATGTATGATGTGGTCGCCCTACTGGATGATGAACTGCATGAAAATCTGCTCACGGCTCTGGATGATGAGACGCAGATTATGCTCTTCCCGATGAAAGTGGTACGCTCTTGGGTCTATGGCAACAGCAGTTTCAATAAACTGCTCTTTCCCTATATCGCCAAACAGATGCGGGAGATGGAAGAGCTTGCTCTGGATCTCTCCTTCTATAATACCTCCCAGCGACTGCTCAAACTGATCGTCAAAAACATCGATCCCGAACGCCCCAATCATCTTAAATTGATCTACGATCTTCCTCATGAAGAGATTGCCTCCCTCATCGGAACTGTACGCAAAGTCCTCAACCGTCATATCCAAGAGCTGAAACAAGCCGGCGTGATTGATGTGGAGCGTAAAAATATCCGACTCAAAAACTCCCAACAAATTTTAGAAAGGTTAAACCATGTCCAGTAGAAACAGAATTGATGAGATTATTGACGAGATAGAGGGACTGCAAAGCCAATTGGTTCAGGAGCTTAAAGCCAAAGAGCAAGAGTTTTTTACCAGATACACAACCGACGAGTTGAGTTTGAACAAGAGGTGATCGAAGAGGGACGCAAAAAAATTATCAGCTCCTTGCAATATCTCTCCCAACTTCCTGTCTTAACGATTGTAACGATGCCCTTTATCTGGATGATGATTATTCCGGCACTGCTAATGGACATTATGGTCACTACCTATCAATGGATCTGTTTTCCGATCTACAAAATCCCCAAAGTCAAACGCTCCGACTATGTGGTCATCGATCGATACAACCTCTTCTATCTCGATAAAATAGAACGCATCAACTGCCTCTACTGCGAATACTTTAACGGGGTCATCGGTTATGTCCGAGAAATCGCC
>JACXUN010000299.1 GCA_014763905.1 Campylobacterales bacterium | reverse complement strand
TTCAATACTTCACCGATGAACAGTTCACTTTTGAAGAGATTGAATCCCATATGAAAAAAGTATTTATAACCTGAGTTCGACGGGATATCATAGTCACAGCTTTACGAGGTTTTCCGTATGCTTCGCCAAATTTTTTTTGAATTAACTCGTTAGTCCTGCAAAAATTTGACTTTGCCTACAAAAAAAACCTTGTAAAGCTGTGACTATGATATCCCGTCGAACTAAGGTTTATACGCTAAGGAGCAACCATGCAGACATTTTTAATAGATAATATTCAACTAATTATCCTCATCCATGTACTCTCTGCCATGATCTGGGTAGGCGGTATGATCGCTATCCGTGTAGCGGTTCATCCCTCTATGCAGAGTATCGAAGAGCCTAAAATCAAACTGGGAAAAACCTTGATGATTATGAAACGACTGTTTCATCTGGTCTTGCCGTTTATTCTACTGTTACTATTAACCGCCATTATCATGATATTAGGATTTAAATTTGAAGGAAATTTTGCTTCTATTTCTCTTACCAAAGAGACTATCTGGACTATCATGACCCTCAACTACAGCTATATGTATTACAAACGTCATCAAGCTGAAAAGCTTTTCAATCTAGGAAAGTTGGCTGAAGCCAAAGCCCAAGTTTCCAATATCCCCAATCTATTACTGCCGATCAATATTGGATTGGGTGTGATTGCATTATATTTGGGTGTGGTGTTAAGAGGTATGTAGGGTGCGTTTTCCAACGCACCAATTATTTTTTTGCCGGGGAATAAGGCTCTGTCTTAAACCCTTGGCTAAAGAGATTCATTAATCCCCCTTGAAGATTTACCACTTTATAGTCCAATTGATTCCCTAAAAAATGAGAAACCATACCGCTTCGACTGCCCGTTCGGCAAATTAGAGCAAACTCTTTATCTTTATCGACAATCATATTCAGCTGAGCCAAAAAGCTATCGATATCATAGTTACCCCGCTCATCAAAAAAGGTCAAGAGATAAGAGCCTTTGACAATCCCCGTCTCGACCCACTCTCCCGGTGTACGGATATCGATGATCTTCATATCCGTACTGTTGACAAACTTCGGTGTCGCAACCACCTGCCTCACCTCTGCCATCAAGGTTGACCCCAAAAGCAAGAGGGTTAAAAGTATTTTTTTCATTGATATGTCCTTTTCCTATCTAATTATCGATTGCATCATAACAACTAATCGTGAAAAATTTGTTTATCATAATAAATTAAATATAAAAGGTTACTTTAAATATTAATGCAAGAAATGTCGAACGGTTGTGAAATAGAGCGAAATACCATGCTCATTCGCCGCTTCGATCACCTCATCATCTCGGATACTGCCGCCCGGTTCGATAATCGCTTTGACCCCTGCCGCTGCTGCTGCATCAACACTGTCTCTAAACGGGAAGAAGGCTTCCGATGCCATTGCGGCACCGGTTACATCGAGTCCCATCTCTTTGGCTTTTTTCAACGCACATTGTGCCGCATCGACACGACTGGTCATACCCATACCAACCGCTACCATCGCCGAATCTTTGACATAGACCACACAGTTAGACTTGGTCAGTCCTGCCACTTTCCA
>JACXUN010000298.1 GCA_014763905.1 Campylobacterales bacterium | reverse complement strand
CTTTAGGAGTTGTCGAACTCAGGTTATTATAATTATTGTTATATCTTCTTTAGTCAAAACTAAGCAATTTGTAAATAAAGGTTTTTTTAAGTATCTCTTAGATTTCACATAATATAATAAAAACAACAGTGTGAATAATTTTATCGCTATTATTTATGATATAATCACACTCATATAAATCATAAAGAGAACTGAATGAGACTCAATAAATATATCTCACACAACAGTAAATATTCACGTCGTGATGCGGATAAACTGATCGAAGCGGGTGAGGTGACTGTTAACAAAAAAGTGATACAAAATTTTGGATATAAGGTGCAAGAGGGTGATCATGTTTCCGTAAAAGGAAAGCCGCTCAAAGAGCGAACCGAACTTACTATGATCGTCTATAATAAACCCAGAGGTGCATTAGTCACCAAAAAAGATGACCGAGGCAGAACCACCATCTATCACCTGCTCCCGGGAAAATTCCGCCACTTTATCCCGGTAGGGCGGCTGGATTATGCTTCTGAAGGATTGCTGCTGCTGACCGACTCCCCTAGAGTTGCGGAAGTAATGATGAACAGCGGACTCGATCGAACTTACAATGTCAAAATCGACAAACCGTTCACCAAAGAGATGGAACAGGCGATGCAAGAGGGACTCGTACTCGAAGATGCCAAAGCCGGCGGACATGAAAAGAGCAAGATAGAGGCAATGGAGTTTGCCCCGTTCATCAGTTATGAGATTCGTGGAACCAATCCCAACTTCACCAAGCTCCGTGTCACCATTGCCGAAGGGAAAAACCGAGAGCTGCGACGCTTTTTCGGTCACTTTGGAGCCAATGTACTCGATCTGAAGCGGGTTGCTTTCGGCGGTATCGAACTCAACAACCTGCCGACCAACAAAACGCGGTTTTTCACACGACGTGAATATGATGACCTCCACAAATATCTCAAATATATGAAGAAGATGGAAGAGGAGGGGTACTTCAACAATAAGGATCAAGCGTAGTGTCGCTTGCCCTCAAATACCGCCCTACTTCACTCAATGAGATTATCGGACAGCCACATCTGTTGGCTCCTGGGCAAGTTTTACGCCGATTGATTGAGCAAGACGGATTGATTCACACCTTTTTCTACGGTCCCCCGGGATGCGGCAAAACCACCCTAGCCCGTGTCATTGCCAAAACGCTCAAACGCCCGTTTTATGAACTCAATGCGACCACCTTCAAGATCGATGATCTGCGTCAAATTTTTAAAACTTACGCCAATGCATTAGAAAAACCGCTGATCTTTATCGATGAAGTGCATCGTCTCAGTAAAAATCAGCAAGAGGTACTACTCCCGTTTATGGAGAATCAAGCGGCTCTGATTATCGGAGCTTCGACAGAAAATCCTTACTATTCACTGACTGCGGCAATGCGTTCACGGTCTCATCTGTTTGAACTGACACGAATCAATAATGCGGCATTAGCCGACTATTTGGAGAGGATTATCACCCGTGAAAAAGTCCAACAGGTCACTCTCAAACAGCTCCAATCGATCCGTCCTTACGCCATGCAAGCCGGTTCCTCAGAAGCCGACAGCCATTACGATCTCACCTCGGCGATGATCAAATCGATACGCGGTTCCGATATCGATGCGGGACTCTATTATCTTGCCCGACTAATTAACGGGGGAGAACCGCCTGAGTTTATCGCCCGGCGTTTATCAATTCTCGCCAGTGAAGATGTGGGCAATGCCAACCCCAATGCCCTCAACCTCGCCGCTTCGACGCTCACCATCGTCAAGCAGATCGGCTACCCGGAAGCCCGAATCCCCCTAGCCCAGCTGGTGGTCTATCTCGCTTCTAGTCCCAAATCCAATAGCTCTTATATGGCAATCAATGACGCTCAAAAAGCAATTCAACAGGGGGCCATCCACCCTATTCCCTCCCATATCAAAACCCATCCCCAAGATTACCGATATCCCCATGATTTCGGCGGCTGGGTCGAACAGGTGTATATGAGTATACCGATGACGTTTTACCACAGTTCCGGGATAGGATTTGAAAAAACTTTAGATGAATGGATAGGAAAAATCAAATATGCTCATTAAACTCCTTAGACAACTCTCGATGATCTTCATTGCCGTCAGTATGTTCGTGATCTCGGTCAGCACATGGCGATATCAAGGCGATATCTACCCTCTGCATCCCGAAAATTTTGAGAGTAATCAGAACTATTCTGCCGATCTCTATAATCTCCTCTGGGCAATGCATAATCAAGATAGTCAACTTCCCATTGAAATGAGACCCGTGCCCCTCTATGAATTGCCTGCAAAATTATGGCACCCGACCATTACCCATCCGAGTGAAGCGATTATCACCGATATGATTGATGATCCGACATGGGAAAAGTTTGTACCCAATTCCCAGAGCAGTACCTATAAACTCTTTCAGACCTTTTGGATCAGCCGGCACATCAGTATCGAAGCGGTAATGAACTATCGGTTAAAGGAGATTGAGGCAAGAGCAATAGAGCATTTTCACAAGCCTATCAAAGAGCTTGATATCAATGAGGTCTCGACGCTATTGAATCTAAATGGGAACAACACCCTCTAAGATAGTAGATAACCTGAGTTCGAGGGAGTATTATAGTCACAGCTTTACGAGGTTTTTCATAGGTAAGGCAGATTTTTGCAGGACTAGCTAAAGCTAATTCAAAAAAATCTAACGCAGTCTATGGGAAACCTCGTAAAGCTGT
>JACXUN010000072.1 GCA_014763905.1 Campylobacterales bacterium | reverse complement strand
AGCTCCAACGTTATATAAAGAGAGGTAATGATTTATGGAAAATAAAAATGAAGCTTTAGAGTTTGAGAAGGAAATGCATTCCGATAATATGGTTTTGGAAGCGGGGACACAAGAATCTGCTGACGGTGTCTTAGAAGAAGAGGAAGAACCGATCAAAGTGACTCCGGTGGTCAAAAAACAACTCAGCAGAAATGAAGAAGCCAAAGAGCTGATAAAAAGTGCTGAAGCATTGGTAAATCAAGCAGATAAAGAAGTCAATAACGTCAAGGAAGTCGTTTCTAAAAACGTATATAAATTTGAGGAGGCAAAAGCGAATATCCTCAATACGACCATGGTACACAATATGATACTGCTGGAGAGAGCGAACTTTGAACATCACAAAGAGGTGATGGGTGAGCCGTTTGAAATCTCTCTGGAGAGTATGCCGGATCACTTCTCTTTAGCTAAAATTACTTCAGGACGTTTTAGCGGATTTTTATTAGCGATTTTGGGAATTATCGTGACGGTTGTAGCCTGGATATTGGCGGCCAGTAGTCAAACCGGTGTAGCCGTTTCGCCAGAAAAAGTACCCGATGATGCATCACTCAATACTCTCATGACATGGATCGGAGGCGGTATGACCGGTGGTGTCGGTAATCCTGAATTGGGTATGATCACGCTGATCACGACGGCTCTTCTTGTGGGTTGGGCAATCTATAAATTCCGGGTAGCAATGCGGGAGACACGCAACTTCAGAGTGGCTCATGAAGCCTTTGAGAAGTCACATAGCTATGTAGACAATCAAAAAGAGGTTAAAAGTGAGATGGAGCGTATGAATGAACATCTCAAAGCGGCAGTGACCATTATTAATGACTATAAAATCTTGCTAGATGAACAAAATGCTAAGTTACAGCGTATTCTTCATATCGAAGGACAATTAGATGAGTTTGATGCCTATCACTACACTTCACAAGCCGTGATGCAAGATAGCGAAAAGCTGATGAACCGTATGGAAAACCTACTCAGTACCCCGGTGACTAAAGAGGGAAGATTGAACGAAGCTTCCGAGTATGCGTTGATCGAAGCGAAAGCTCTCTATGAGAGTTATGTTTCTTGGCTTTATAACAGCTAAGATATGTAGGAATCGAAAGCTTTAGCTTCGCTTTTTGTTTCGTTCACTTTTGATAATATGGAAAAAATATGCTTGAAAGTAAAAAAGAGTTTTTAGAGCTTCTTGCTAAAATGATTGGTGATCAGTTTGATTTTGTACGTCAGATTTTGAGTCAGCAAGTTGGATTTGCGGGGCATTAAAAGTTGAAGATGCAAATTTGGATGTCTGGATGAAGGAGGCTACATCAAGTAGCTGACCGACTCCAGCATCCAAGGATGCCGTGAAATAACTAAAAAGATTAGTTAGTCTCTTGGTTGATGATTTTCTTCGCTTTGATCCATGGCATCATCTCACGAAGTCTCGCACCGGTCTGCTCGATTGGATGATTTTTAAGATTGTTTCGCTCAGCGTTCATTCTTGGGTATCCGGCTTGACCTTCAAGGATAAAGTCTTTAGCGAATCTACCGTTTTGAATCTCTTTAAGCACATCTTTCATCGCTTTTTTAGACTCTTCATTGATTACTCTTGGTCCTGAAACCATGTCACCGTACTCAGCGGTGTTAGAGATTGAGTATCTCATGTCAGCGATTCCACCTTCGAAGATCAAGTCAACGATCAACTTCATCTCGTGTAGACACTCGAAGTATGCCAACTCCGGTGCATATCCCGCTTCTGTCAATGTCTCAAAACCGGCTTGAATCAAGGCAGAAACTCCACCACAAAGAACCGCTTGCTCACCAAAAAGGTCAGTCTCTGTCTCATCTTTGAAAGTTGTTTCGATGATTCCGGTTCGTCCACCACCGATAGCTGAAGCGTAAGAAAGTGCTAACTCTTTGGTGCTTCCACTTGGGTTTTGACCGATTGCGATAAGGTCTGGAATACCTCCGCCACGTACAAACTCGCTTCTGACTGTGTGTCCCGGAGCTTTTGGAGCGACCATCATTACGTTGATATCAGCTCTTGGCTTGATTCGTCCGTAATGAATAGAGAAACCGTGACCGAAAGAGATGGTCGCACCTTCTTTAAGATTTGGCTCGATTTGTGCCTCATAGATCTCTTTTTGATTCTCGTCTGGGAGAAGAATGACGACTACGTCACCTTTGGCAGAAGCCTCTTCTACTGTCAAAACCTCAAATCCTTTAGCAGCCGCTTTATCCCATGAGCTTCCACCTTTTCGTAGACCCACTACGACATTAACACCACTGTCTCTTAAGTTTTCAGCATGTGCGTGTCCTTGACTACCAAAACCGATCATTGCAACTGTCTTAGATTTAATAATATCTAGGTTACAATCTTTGTCATAATATACATTTAAGTGTTCCATGTGCATTTCCTTCATAGGCTAAAAAGTTTGCGATTATAGCGTAAGGTTGCTTATGGGCATTTTTTCTCGAACCATTAATATTTTAAGGGGAAAATAATGGTTAACAAATCTACACGTTCAAAAGCTACTTTATAACTCAACATGATCTTGCATTTTTTCTCATTAATCTTTTCACAATTTTTAGTTAGGATACGGCTTAAAGATTAACCTAAACTAGATATAATTTAATCATTCTACCATTTAGGAGAGATTAATATGCTAGAGTTTCTAAGTCAAAACCTACTTTGGTGGCATTGGATTATTTTTGGAATTTTGCTTATAACTGTAGAGATATTTATCGGTACGTTTTTTATGCTTGGGCTTGGTTTGGCAGCCATACTGGTAGGAACAGTTGACGGTTTACTCTCGATCAGTTTAGAAATGGAATTAACACTGTGGATGATACTTTCTCTTATCGCTATTTTTATCTGGTTTAAGTATCTTCGGGATAAAACCGAAGAGAAGTCGGGGCAGTCTGATTATGCTATCGCATCGGAAGGGATAGTCGAAGAGAGCATCGCTGCCAATGGACGCGGCAAGGTTAAATTTGACATTCCCGTCTTGGGCAATACCAAATGGCACGCCACGGCAAAAGCAGATATCCCAACCGGAAGCCGGGTAAAAATCGTACAGATCAAAGGTCAACTAATCGAAGTTGAAGTGATATAAAACTATTAAAAGGATAAAAGTATGGAAGCATTACAGATATTGATTATATTGGTTATCGGTGTGATTGTGACCCTCTACAAAGGGATCAAAATCGTTCCGCAAGGCGAAGAGTGGGTGGTCGAAAAATTAGGAAAATTTAGTCGAACGTTAACACCTGGATTGAACCTAATTATCCCGTTTATCGAAGATATTCGTCAGCGTATTTCGACACGAGATATCATTATGGATATCCCGCAGCAAGAGGTGATTACGATGGACAATGCGGTGATCCGCACCAATGCGATTGCCTTTGTCCGTGTCACCAATCCCAAAGATGCTCTCTATGGTGTCGAGGATTTCAAGCTGGCAATTGCCAATCTGATTATGACGACATTGCGTTCTATTATTGGTGAGATGACACTGGATCAGGCTCTCTCTAATCGAGAGACGATTAAAGTTAAGCTCAAAGACAACGTGATTGACGATGTGGCTGACTGGGGTGTGACCATCAAATCGGTTGAGATTCAAGATATCAATCCAAGCCACTCGATGCAGGATTCGATGGAGCGTCAAGCAGCCGCAGAGCGAGAACGAAGAGCTATTGAAACGACGGCAGAGGGAAATAAAAACGCTGCCATTTTAGCGGCAAGAGGAAAACTCGAAGCTGCGAAATTGGAAGCAGAAGCTCAAATCGCCTTGGCGAATGCGAGTGCTACTGCAATCGAAATGATCAGTGATGCGGTACAAAATAAAGAGTTGCCGGCAATGTTCCTATTGGGCGATCGGTATATTCATACCCTTGAAAAGATGACACTATCCCCAAATGCAAAATTTGTGGTTTATCCAGCCGATGTACAAGCCGCCATCAAAGGGATGCTAGGCTCTGTATTTAGCAAATAAAATTTACTTAGAAAGAGAGATAATGAAGTTTTTTTATATAGTTTTATCCCTATTGCTATCTGTAACACTTTATGCCAAAGAGTACAACCTCGGCAAAGTCGACTACAACACCACGATGCAGCAATACAGTAACTTTTCAGATAGTTTTGACAAAGCCTTTGTGGGGATTCCTAAAGGTGTTTTGGGAATCAGTGAACCGTTTTACGGAACATTGGATGAAGCGTTGAAGAAAATGCCGAACTTGAAAAATTTTGTCAAAAAGTTACCGACAGTCGTTTATATGCAGGGTTCCGGAGATTTTCATAAAAACGGAGAGATTTATCGACAATGGATTACCGGGGAAGGGGGTTATATTTTCTTCGCACCCAATACTCATGCCGTCAATAATCGTCCGACCTACAGCTCCCCGGTTCCCAAAAGCTATTATGAAAAAGTTCATACATTTAGACAAGCCGAAATCGATCAGGTGGTCAAACGGATTGATGAGCTACCGTTTATTGATCTCAATAAAACCTTCCTAATAGGCTTTTCAGAGGGTGGGTTGGCTGCGGCACGTTATGCCGGAAACGCCTTTGTGGGACGAATCGTTTTGGGGTGGAGTTGTGAACCGGGATATTATACCAATTACCCTAAAATCGGTGCTCAGCCTACTGATCCGTTTTTAAATATCATCGGTCGTGATGATCCCTATTTTGGTACACAAAATCCTTGGAATAATGAGTATAACAATGATGGACACTGTGGAGATGCTCTCTTTAATTTCAATCATGCCAAAGTAGTACTGCTGCCCAATACCGGAGACGGTATCGTCTCCAATCCCTATACCAAGCATGAGATATTGAACTTCATTGAGATGTTTAAAGATTTCCGTGAAATTCCGGAAAAACCAAAAGAGAATAAGGCTAAACCTTGATCCGACTCGACAGGTATCTCGTCGAAAAGGGTTACTTTGAGAGTCGAAACCGTGCTATCGATGCGATCAAACGGGGCAAAATCTTTGTCGACGGCAAAGCGGCTAAAGCTTCCATGCTCTGCGATGATAACACCCAAATCGATATCGACAGTGAGAAGTTTTATGTTAGCCGTGCTGCCAAAAAGTTGGAGCTTTTTCTTCAAGAGTATCCTCTTGCGTTAACAGGTAAAACTGCTTTGGATATCGGTTCTAGCACTGGTGGTTTTGTACAAATTCTTTTAGAACACGGTGTCGATTCGGTTACGGCGGTCGATGTGGGTTCCCATCAACTGCACGCTACTTTACGCGATAACCCTAAAGTCCATCTCTATGAAGAGACCGATATCCGAACCTTTCAACCTGCTCAACCGTTTGAGATCGTCACTTGTGATGTCTCGTTTATCTCTATTTTGCAGATCATCGATGATCTCAATCGATTGAGTGGCGGAGATATGATTCTGCTCTTCAAACCCCAGTTTGAAGTAGGACGAGAGGTCAAACGCGACAGCCGCGGTGTGGTCGTCAATCAACACGCCATCACCGAAGCCCAAGAGCGTTTTGAAGCCAAAGCAAGTGCGTTTGGATGGAAATTATGTTATAGTTCTCCCTCACAATTGGCAGGTAAATCCGGCAATATCGAGTATATTTATCATTTTAGGAAATATGGAACTGACCAATAACATTAAATCCATTGCCATCGGCTCTTTTGACGGTATCCATCAAGGGCATCGTGTACTCATCGATCAAGTTGAAGCGGTTGTGATTATCGAACAAAATCGCTGTACATTGACACCGGGATATCGGCGTACCGAGTATATCGACAAGCCCTGTTTCTTTTATCATTTTGAAAAGGTGAAATCTCTATCTGCTCAAGCGTTTATCGATCAGATTCAGCAGGATTTTCCAAAACTGGAAACGATTGTCGTGGGATATGATTTTGTCTTTGGTTACCGCAAAGAGGGGAATACGGCATTACTTCAACAACTTTTTGACGGTCAGGTAATCATCGTGGCGGAAGTCAAGTATGGTGATATCTCTGTTCACTCACGAACCATCAAAAACCATATCAAAAATGGGGAGCTAACCGCAGCCAATAGCCTCCTCGACCGTTATTATCAAATCAGCGGCGAGGTTATTCGAGGGCAAGGGTTAGGCAGCAAAGCGTTAGTTCCGACACTTAATCTCAGAGTCTATAACTATCTCCTCCCCAAAGAAGGCGTATATGTTACCCGTACTCTGATTGATCATCAGTGGTTCCCAAGCGTCAGTTTTTTGGGACATCGGGTCACTACGGATGGTTCGTATGCAGTGGAAACCCATATTTTAGATAGAGAGATATATACAACCAACGAAGAACTTGCTATTGAATTTATCGCTTTTATTCGTGAAAATCAGAAGTTTGACGGATTAGATGCACTCAAACAAGCGATCGGAAATGATATTTGGATCGCAAAAAATATTCATAATGGCTAACTGGAGTCTTCTCTCCGTTGACTTATGCGTCGCCTAAGGCAAAGACATTGGAGAGGGTATTGATATAGTTAAAATATCCCGTAATCGCAACGGCTTCTAAAATCTGTTTGTCACTGTAGCCTAACTCTTTGAGGTGGTCTATCTCTGCTTTTTGGATTTTGTAGTTATCTTTTTGTGCGGCTCGAATACAGAATCGCAGCAGCTCTTTTTCCGCTTCGCTGGTTTGGATGGCATCGATGCCTTGCAGCACTTCGGCAACTTTTTCATCACTCATTCCTAGCATCTTAGCAATCTTTTTGTGGACATCGACGCACATTTTGCAGCCGTTTTCTTGGGAGATGAGCAGGGCGATTGATTCTTTGGTATCGTAAGAGAGTTCGGTAGGATTGAGCAGGTAGCCTTGTACCATACCGTCGGTGGCGAGATAAATTTTTTCATCAATGGCGAGGAGTTTAAAAATCTCACCCAGTTCTCCGGTCTTTTCTAAAATCGGTCGGGCTTTTTCTTGGATGATTGGAGACATTTCTTCAAATTCAGGAAGGTCAATATGTGCCATGTGGGATCCTTATTTTTCTTATTTGGGGTTATTATAGTCAATATTAGATTCACATCACTTATGCATTTTGAAATTGAGGTATTAAGCAGAAAGGTGAACAGTAAAGTAACAGAACCGATAAAATATAATAATTTGTAATTATATTAGTTATTAATTTACTTTAAAAAGTATACTATTGATATAAAGTTTTTCTCGTTCCCACGCTCCAGCGTGGGAACGCATATGAGGGTTTAGGGAAAAATGAAGAGTATTTACGGCTTATAAAATTTGAGTATGCATTCCCACTGAGGACAGTGGGAACGAGGGTGCGTGGTAGTTTGATCATTGAATTTTCTCCTCTAAAGGTATTCCGGCTTGGTAGTAATAGTTGGCTTTATCGATTTCATAATTGTTATAGGCGATTTGCAGATTGGCTTGGGCATCATACTTTTGTGTTAGGGCATCGAGATAGGCGACATTGTCGACTAAATTAACATGAAATTTTTGCTTGACCAGTTTATAGGTCTTATCCGTGG
>JACXUN010000297.1 GCA_014763905.1 Campylobacterales bacterium | reverse complement strand
AAAGAAATTGGGGGATTATACAAAAAGGGGACTTAGAGCGTGGTTTTACCACCAAATCATAACCATTTTTAGAGTATGATATTAATTATTGATTTAAAGGAAAAGAATGACTCAACATTACATAATCGGGGATGTTCATGGTGAGTATCAAACATTATTAACGCTCATATCACAACTGCCTAAGAATGCTGAACTGATTTTTGTCGGGGATCTGATCGACCGTGGGGATGAGAGCCGTGAGGTGGTTGAGTTTGTCCGTCAAAACGACTACCGTGTCATTATGGGCAACCACGAAGCGTTTATGATTCGGTACGGTGAAGCTTTTATCGCCGCCGTATCGCAAGGTCAACAACCCGATATGAATAATGTCTGGACTTTTGCCGGTGGTATTGAAACCTTACGCTCTTATGACCTCATCGAAGGACACTATACCATTATCAACGATAGTCAAGCCCTCAAAAATCTACAAAACGATATCGACTGGATGAAATCCCTCCCGCTCTATCTCGAACTGGTCTACCCAATCAACCGCCGAAAAGTAGTCATCAGCCACGCCAGTATCGGAGACTTTTGGCATCTGCGTCATACCAAACCCGACGATTTTTCCTTTTACGCCCTCAGCAATCGCCACCCGCCCTCCTCCCAAAGTCCGATCTTCAATATCTATGGGCACACCGTCGTACCCGATGTGGTGATTACCGACTCTTATGTCAGCTTGGATACCGGATGCGGCAAAGATAGAGAAGCAAAACTGAGTGCTTTTTGTATTGAAGCAGGGGAAGTGGTATCAGTTCAAATAAGTTAAATCCAAGCCAAAACCCACTAAGATACAAAATATGAATAGGTATTCACTTTTAAAGGAGAACCATACAAATCGCTATCGTCGGAGCCGGAACCATTATCTTCCAAGATGAGGGAGTCGGGGTCTATGCTGCCAAATACCTCGAAGCCAATTATGATTTTCAGGGTGATGCGACATTGGTTGACGGCGGGGTGTTGAGGTTTAGGCTGATGACCCATTATCAGGACTATGATAAAGTGCTGATACTTGACACCATTACCATCCATCGATGATGAAGCTGGCTCGATTTATAATCTTCAGGCCATTATATTGCGAACTAATTTTTGATTGCATAACGTTTAAGTTCACTGATAGATTTATCTATTCAGTGCTAGGATTTGTTATAGTTTTGTAGTCCCGTGACTATGATTTGCTGCATACATATCCAATAGATTTCTTATCATTTTTTGATATTGAGTATGATGTTTTTTTTGCTTCACTCTTAAAAAACTCTACACTCTCTTTTGTCAATGAAATTGTAACTTTTACATTCTCATCTTTTAAAACTAAATCTTTTGGAGATGGCAAAAAATCTTCAATAATTTTAATATCTCCAATTGGTTCATCTGTGTATTTAATTGTTTTCTTCATAAATCTTTTTTCCCTTTCTCTAGTATCCTGCACCGTAAATTCTGATTTTATTGTTACGATAAACAAATCTTACAGTTAACCTGAGTTCGACGGGATATCATGGTCACAGCTTTACGAGGTTTTTTGTAGGCAAAGTCAAATTTTTGCGGGACTAACGAGTTAATTCAAAA
>JACXUN010000296.1 GCA_014763905.1 Campylobacterales bacterium | reverse complement strand
ATTATAAATTTCCTTTACTTATTGATTCCTATTTCATTTTATAATAAATGTAATTAGGAGTATTTTACTCTAAATTGTATTAAAGTTTGATTTAAGTATTGATCGGGATAGCGTAACCACCCGTTTGTGTGGTTACGATTTTACCAATCCATCTTATGTGAAGGAGTCTGTGTCTCATTGGTTTCGATAATATTACCGGTCTCTCCGATTCCTGTCCATTGTGACGGTGGGGTTTTGACACAGGTTACCGTATAGATCGGTTCTCCGTTACGGAGTGGATTTGGGTGGTAGAGCAGATGCGGTGATGGAGTGATAGTAATGGTACTTCGGTTGGTCGCACTGTTACAACTGATAAATTTTGTCACCAGCATACCGTTTCGACCGGTTGTAAATGGGAGCGGTAGTGCGGTTGATGGATTGGGAACGAAGGTGACAATCGGTGTCTTTGGTTCTAAATGGGTTACCACTCCGTCAATCGAGCTGTTATGGTCGATAGAGAGATACCAACCCTGCTGTTGTCTCGGGCTTCCTTGGAACGTGGTATGACCAGTGACATTGGTTTCGGCACAAAATGAGCTGTTGGTATCACAGAAGATATCCACATTGAGTGGAGTGCGGATAATTGGTGATGCAGAATAGACAATCGTCGGATAGTTGATCTCATCCGGAGCAACTTGGCTAAAGTAGAAATTACGAATGAGATCACCAAGAGCTTGTCTGCCTTGCGGGATAAACTGAGTGGTTTGATTGGCTTCCGAATAGGCATCACTCGAATCGGCATAGAGATTATGGAAAGTGATCTGTACCGGGTTAATGGTCTGGGTGATATTTTTGTGAATGTTATATCGCAGATCCATGAGCGTACTCCCGTTGTGATCGTTTAAAAAGTGTTGTTTCTTAATCAATAGCGGTGTGGCAATCATCTCTAATGTTTGATTCAACTCTCTTGTCGTATTATCTTCATTAAATTCAACTAATCGGTCAAAATAGACCGGTGTTTGGGATCGTGTCGGATCAAATGAGGTTTGCAGTGGCTTATTGATTCCCTCTTCGGAGTAGGTGTCTGCATCGAGCGAAAGGCTGACCGGATAGGCATCACATCCATCGGTGAAGTTGGTAGTCGGAAGAGCGTCCGCACTCTCTGCCGTGATGAGACCTTTGAACTGGATAGCGATATCGTTATAGGTACTGTTGAGTTGACTCATATAGATGAAGTCCTTATGGCTATTGGATGGCAGGTTGTTTTGGGTAAAGTCGACGTTGAACTGGTACGGATAGGCGTGCAACTGTAGATCAGCTTTGGAGACGATATCACAGCCAGACAGAGTATTGCCGTTGAGTGAGGTACTGTTGTCATCGATAAGACAATCCGGTACCGTTTTGTTGCTATCGATAGCGGTCCACTCCTGATCTAGGAGTCTGAGGGTATATCGTCCGACATTGTTGAGTTCCAGCAGCGGAGTAGTATTGACTCCCTCTAGCCATACCTCTTGGGTGATCTGATCGTCTCGGTCGGTACAGTTGAGGTTGCTTTTATCACGAAAAATAGCGATCCGATCGATCGTGGTATTATAACCCGGTGTCGGATAAACCTGATTGAGCAGATGATATTGGGC
>JACXUN010000295.1 GCA_014763905.1 Campylobacterales bacterium | reverse complement strand
TTAATAATAAGCGGAACTTGAATAATACCGATAATCCCACTAACAACGATAAAAAGTGTCTGGGAAAGGACACTGTTGATGATTCTATCTTTCATGTACTACATCTTACTATCAAGGTATTTGCCAGTCTCTTTATGCGCAAAATCCGGAATCATCTCAAAAAAGAGTGAGACGATCTCCTCTTTGGTCCATGCTCTTTTTGCCTGCATGGTATGAATGGTCTGCATAAACATTTCAAGCTTATCGTTATCAAAAAGAGCTTCATTTTTAATTACCCCCAGATTGGCAAACCGATCCATATCCAGCAGCTCTTTATCGGTAAAGAACTCTTCAAAATCTTTCTCTCCCGTGGTGTCGCTGCCAAAGAAAACACATGGCCATTTCCCTTCATCCGGCAGGGTTTTGGCGAGTTGCCTTGCCTCCTCTTCGGTATCGCAGAGATACGGTTCATATCCTAGCTTTTCAAGATATTTCACCGCGATATCGGCAAAGGTGATGAGATGCAGCTTCTCATTCAGTTTCGGGAAGAAGATATCCCGATTTTCTCCGAGCAGGCAGGACATCAGACAGAGTTCTCCCGACTCTTTCGGGGTGACGAAATAGCGTTTGATATCATTGGGTGCGGCAATCGGCTGTCGTTTTTGGATACGCTGGTTAAATCCATGCAATAGTGACCCATCGCTAAAGGCGACATTGGCAAATCGAGCCGTTGAGATCGGTATCTCCAAACTTCGACGCATTAAAAACATCTCCATAATGCGTTTACTGGCTCCCATCATATTGACCGGGTTGGCGGCTTTATCGGTGGAGACACAGAAATATTTTTTCGTACCGTTATCAATCGATTGCAGAAGCGTCTTTTCCGTATTTTGGATATTGACCTCGATCATCCGCATGAGGGTAAAGGGGTCTTTTTCACTGCGGACATGTTTGAGAGCCGAGAGGTTTAAGACATAATCATACTGACCGTCACTTTTGATAAAAGCATCATACTCAATACTTCCGATATCCAAGGCAAAGGTCTTAAACTCTCCATCGATATATCCCAGTGAACTTCTTACATCTCGAACCAGCTCTACCATATTATTTTCGCTAATATCAACGACGTGAAGCTTTTTAGGATTGCGTTTAAATATCTCTTTGGTCACGGCTTGCCCGATGCTACCCGCTCCGCCGATTACCAAAAAGGTCGAGCGGTTGACGATCTGAGTCAATTCATCATTATATTTTTTGATATCTTCTTCAAACAGCTCACTCGTCCGCCCGATTAACTCTAATGTGAAATCCATATACGTTACTCCATAATTATTTAAATGATAAAATTTTATCTTGTTTCCCGCCGATTATCTCTTGACTTTCGATGAGATTCAAAAACTTTAGATTGACGATTTCTTGTACAAAGTTCTCTTTGATAAACTGTTGATTTTTGAGAGATTTTTTAAAGCTTATCCCCTTAAATGAGTGGATTGCTTCCATCAAGGCCTCCACATCTCCCGGTTCGACGCAGATACTATTTTCCAACTGCTCTACAAAAGTGGTCGGTAGAAACGATGCATTTTTACAAAGATTGTGCTTTGTATGAGGATAAGTGTAAGGTTCACAAAGGAGCTTTTGCATTGTCTATTT
>JACXUN010000071.1 GCA_014763905.1 Campylobacterales bacterium | reverse complement strand
TGGATCTACGCCGATACAGTGTCCGCCCACAAGGCCGGGCTTTAATTTTATAAAGTTCCACTTTGTTCCGGCTGCTTCAAGCACTGCATTTGTGTCTATCTTCATAACATCAAATATCATTGCAAGCTCATTCATAAGAGCGATATTTACATCTCTTTGAGTATTTTCTATAACCTTTGCAGCTTCCGCTACTTTTATTGACGGTGCCAAATGCGTTCCTGCTGTGATGATAGACTTATAAAGTTCATCGACTCTTAAAGCAATTTCGGGAGTGCTTCCGCTGGTGATCTTGAGTATTTTTGTAACTGTATGCTCTTTGTCCCCCGGATTGATGCGCTCAGGACTATAACCGCAAAAAAAGCCTTCGTTAAATTTAAGTCCGCTTCCTTCTTCCAAAATAGGCACACAAACTTCCTCTGTAACTCCCGGGTAAACAGTGCTTTCATAGATAACTATATCACCGTTTTTGATAACCTTTGACACAGCCTGTGTTGATTTAACTATAGGGGTAAGATCGGGCTCATTGTCTTCATTTATCGGTGTTGGCACGGTAACGATGTAAATATTGCAATACGCGGCATCATCAATATTTGTGCTAAATTTCATACCATTGTCGATACACTCTTGTACTTGAGCAGAGCTAAGTTCAAGCGTTCTATCAAATCCACCGAGCAACTCATCAATTCTGGCTTTATTTATATCAAGCCCCGTTACCTCATATTTGCTGCTAAACGCATGGGCCAGAGGCAATCCAACATATCCTAAACCTATTACACATATTTTTATATTATTCATCTATTTTTCTCCCATCTTTATTGTATCCAAAAAACTCTTTTAATCCATACCCATGAGGATTTTTCGATTGAAAATGCCATGTATCGGCACACATATCCTCTAGATTTCTAGTAGCACTCCATCCTAAGCGCTCCTTTGCCAAAGTGGGATCGGCATAACATGCCGCAATATCACCATCACGTCGTGGAGCTATTATATAGGGTATATCCGCACCGCTCACTTTTGCAAAAGCGTTTACAACCTCAAGAACACTATAGCCCAATCCTGTCCCTAGGTTAAGTGGGGTACATTGCGGCGTGCTAAGCGCCTCGAGAGCTTTTAGATGTCCTAGTGCCAAATCGACGACATGGATATAATCACGCACCCCCGTCCCGTCGCGAGTAGGGTAATCTCCACCGAAAATACTCAATATCTCTCTACGTCCGACCGCCACTTGAGCTACGAAAGGCATAAGATTGTTGGGAATGCCCTGTGGGTCTTCGCCGATTAGACCACTCTCATGTGCCCCTACAGGGTTAAAATAGCGCAGGATCATGATTTTCCACTCGGGGTCGGATTTGTAGAGATCACGCAGTATCTCTTCGATCATGAGCTTGGTCCGACCATAAGGGTTGGTGGCTCGTAGCGGATGGGATTCATTCAACGGAAGATAGTCGGGATCTCCGTATACGGTTGCGGAAGAACTAAATACGAGCGTCTTTATCCCGTGGCTCTTCATGGCTCGCAATAGACATAATGTTCCCTGAATATTGTTGTCGTAATATTCTAGCGGTTTAGCTACCGATTCACCCACCGCTTTCAGTCCTGCAAAATGGATCACCGCATCGCACCCCTGCATCGCTTTAGACATTGTCGTCTCATCACGGATGTCACCAACGATGAGTCTCACCGATTTGCCGGTAATGGTTTCTACGCGATTGAGCGCTTCGTGGGAACTGTTGGAGAGGTTATCATAAACGATCACCTCATGTCCGGCATTCAATAGCTCAACACATGTATGGGTTCCAATATACCCCGCTCCACCGGTTAAAAATATTTTCATCTGCTATCCTCAATCTCTCAATGGTATTTTTTCAAATACCACTCGACGGTTTTCACAATACCGGTATCAAACGTCTCTTCGGCTCTCCACCCCAGTTCGGTTTCAAGCTTTGTCGCATCGATGGCGTAGCGGCGATCGTGCCCTGCGCGGTCTTCGACGTAGGTTATCTGCTCTTTGTAGCTTTTACCATCTGATTTTGGCTTCATTTCATCCAAAAGTGTGCAGATGCGATCGACGATTTGGTTATTGTTGCGCTCATTGCGTCCGCCGATGTTATACACTTCGCCGCTGCGTCCGATATGGTAAACCAGATCGATCCCTTTGCAGTGGTCTAACACATAGAGCCAATCACGGATGTTTTTACCGTCACCATAGACGGGGATGTTCTCTCCTTGCAATGCTTTGCGGATAACGGTGGGGATTAATTTTTCGTTGTGTTGTTTTGGGCCGTAGTTGTTGGAGCAGTTGGTGATGACCGTGTTCATCCCATAGGTATGGTGGTAGGAACGAACGATCATATCTGAGCCTGCTTTAGAGGCGCTGTAGGGAGAGTTGGGAGCATACGGGGTGGATTCGGTAAAGAGATCGCTCGGATCATCGCTGAGGGTTCCGTAGACTTCATCGGTGCTGATATGGTGAAAACGGCAACCTTCGAATCCTGCTTTGTAGACAAACGGTTTTTCCATCCATGTTTTGTAGGCGACATCGACGAGGGTAAAGGTGCCGTTGACGTTGGTTTGGATGAATACGCTCGGATTTTTGATACTGTTATCGACGTGCGATTCAGCGGCGAAATGGATTACTCCGCGGATATCGTATTGAGCGAATAGCGACTCGACGAGAGGACGATCGCAAATATCCCCTTGGACAAAGATGTGGCGCCCATCTTGTGGTGCATCGCTAAGGTTGTTTATATCTCCCGCATAGGTCAATAGATCGAGATTGACGAGACGGACGTCGGGGTATTTGGCTAAAAAATACGAGACAAAGTTGCTTCCGATAAAACCGGCGCAACCTGTGACTAAAATGGTTTTCATGTGATCTCTCCTAATTGTTCTAAACACCCTTTGAGCGAATCTCTCCAGTGCGGGATGGAGAGGCTGAAATCATTTTTGATTTTGGTTTTGTTAAGCAGACTGTAATGGGGACGTGATGCCGGCGTCGGGTATTGATCGGTAGTGATCGGATTCACCTGACACGTAACGCCGCTAAGCTCAAATATGGCCGTCGCAAAGTCGTACCAGCTTGCAACCCCTTCATTACTGTAATGATAAATTTCGGGTTGTTCATTGTTGATATTCGGAAGTATCTCTAAGATCGCGTGAGCCAAATCCCGTGCGTAGGTTGGAGTTCCCACCTGATCAAAAATTACCCCTAGACTCTCCCGTTCTTTTCCCAGTCGAAGCATCGTTTTGACAAAGTTATTGCCATACGAAGAGTAAACCCAAGAGGTGCGGATGATGATGGTGTTTTGGGGAGCGATACCTAAAATAGCGTTCTCTCCATCGCATTTCGTTTTGCCATAGACCCCTTGCGGATCGGTCGGATCGGTCTCGATGTAGGGACGATGATGTTTGCCGTCAAAGACATAATCGGTTGAGATATGGATGAGTTTTGCAAAATCGCGTTGAGCGATTGTGGCAAGCATCGAGACAAATCGGTGGTTAATGGTATCAGCAAGCTCACGCTCAGATTCAGCCTTATCGACTGCGGTATAGGCGGCACAATTGATAATCGCATCGAATTTTTTACCTTTAAAAAACTCTTCTATCGCGCAAAGATTAGAGAGATCGAGCATTTCTCGATCAGTAAAAGTAAAAGAGGATTCAGGATAGAGCGAACCGATAGATCGTATCTCTGAACCGAGTTGACCGTTTGCTCCCGTAACGAGGATATTACGCATATAAATCCACCCCATATTCAAACAGGTCGGCATTGGCAAATAGCGGCTGTTTGGTATCTTTGGCTGAGAGCTGTAAGGTAGAGCGCTTTACAATCCAATCGATGTTTAGCGCCGGATCATCGAATGCAATGCCGCGATCACATTTGGGACTGTAGTAGTTGTCGACCTTATATGCAAACGTACAGGTTTCTGAGAGAACCACAAACCCATGAGCAAAACCACGCGGGATCAACATTTGTCGTTTATTCTCTCCACTCAAGCGAACCGCTACATGTTGTCCGAATGTCGGTGAACCCTCCCTGATATCGACCGCAACATCGAGCACTTCCCCTTCGATCACCCGTACCAGTTTCGTTTGGGCATAGGGGGGGAGCTGATAATGCAACCCGCGCAGAACTCCATAGGAACTTTTGGATTCGTTGTCTTGACAGAAGTTGAGGGTATAGCCTAAAAACTCCGAGAGTTTATCGGCGCGAAAGGTTTCCACAAAATAGCCCCTCTCGTCTCCGTGTACTTTCGGATCAATCAGAATAACATCAGGTATAGTGGTACGTGTGAATGTCATTAGATCGCTTTCCCTTCATTGGCTCTGCGAATAAGATATTGACCGTATTGGTTTTTGCTAAGAGGTTGGGCAAGCTCCAAAAGCTTCTCTTTGGAGATGTAACCCATTTCGTACGCGATCTCTTCGATACAGGCGACTTTGAGACCTTGTCGGTTCTCGATGGTTTGGATAAACATACTCGCCTCCAAGAGTGACTCATGGGTCCCCGTATCGAGCCAAGCATACCCGCGTCCCATGAGCTCTACTTTGAGAGCGTTTTGGGCCAGATAGGTTTGATTGACGGTAGTGATCTCCAACTCTCCTCGATCGGAGGGTTTGACATTTTTGGCGATTTCAACGACGCTATTAGGATAAAAATACAATCCTACGACCGCATACGAGCTTTTGGGGCGTTTGGGTTTCTCTTCGATCGAGAGGACATTCCCCTCGCTATCGAACTCCGCTACGCCGTAACGCTCAGGGTCTTTGACCCAATAACCGAATACGGTCGCTTTGTTCTCCTCGGTGACGTTACGAACCGATTGGGCGAGCATTTGGGTGAGACCGTGACCGTAGAAGATGTTATCACCGAGAACCAAACAGACATCGTCATCGCCAATGAAATCGGCACCGAGGATAAAGGCTTGGGCAAGACCGTCCGGCGAAGGCTGCATGCAGTATTCGAAGCGCATGCCAATATCGCTTCCATCCCCTAAAAATTCTTTAAAACGGGGAAGATCGGTAGGGGTAGAGATGATGAGCACTTCGCGAATACCGGCAAGCATCAAAACGGAGAGGGGATAGTAAATCATCGGTTTATCATAGATGGGGACGAGTTGTTTAGAGACCCCTTTGGTAATCGGATAGAGGCGTGTGCCGCTTCCGCCGGCTAAAATGATCCCTTTCATGATCGTTTTGCTTTTTCATAGAGTTCAACAGTGGCTTGCACATACCCATCGACACTTCCGCAGTCGTAGCGTTTGCCACGGAATTTATAAGCGATGACATTGCCACCTCTAGCTTGCTCCATCAATGCATCGGTAATCTGTATCTCTCCGTTTTTACCCGGCTTGGTCGTCTGAAGGATGTCGTAGATATCGGGGGTTAGGATGTAGCGTCCAATGATGGCGAGATTAGAGGGGGCATCGGAGGGGGAAGGTTTTTCAACCATCGTCGTGACGCGATAAATCCCCTCGGCGATCTCTTCACCTGCGATAACACCGTATTTGTCCGTTTCATCCGGATTGACCTCTTCGATAGCGACGATGGAACATCGATAGGTTTCATACAGCTTAACCATTTGGGATAAAACCCCTTCGTCTTCGTTAACACACATATCATCGGCAAGAACAACGGCAAAGGGTTGATACCCTGTTAATGCGCGTCCAGTGAGGATCGCATGTCCCAATCCTTTCATTTCGATTTGGCGCGTGTAGGTGAAAGTGACATTATCGATAATATGGCGGATGTCGGCTAGCATCTTTTCTTTGACACTCCCTTTAATCTCGTGCTCTAGCTCGTAACTGACGTCAAAATGATCGGCTATGGCACGCTTGCCGCGTCCGGTGATGATAGCCATAGTATCCATCCCCGCCTCCATCGCCTCTTCGACCCCGTACTGGATCAGCGGTTTGGTGAGGATAGGGAGCATCTCTTTGGGCATGGCTTTCGTAGCCGGAAGGAAACGGGTGCCATATCCGGCGGCAGGAAAAAGGCAAACATGAATCGTTGGTGTTTTCATAATAGCATTATCTTTCATTCATAAACTGATGTTACGTACTTTACGCTCAAAGCCCGCGAAGTGGTAGGGACAGCCTTGCCGATGCTAACACATATCGACTCGGTTCCAAAGCTAAAAAAGCCAAGCAGTTGGCTTTTTTAACGCTTTTCACCCATACAACCCCTTAAAGCTTGCCATATCTTTCGGATATGGCAGAAACTAGCCCTTTTGCCCTTGATTTCATCAAGTGCGTAAGGTCAGTTATAAATGTGAAATTGTAGCGCAATATCGTTGGCATTCACCAATTGAGTGCCAAAACCTGTGTCAATAAGGTTAAATGACCAATCCCTTGATCGGAGCACCAATGAGTCATTCGATGAGCCTTAAGGCTCCCCCTTCGTGTCATGAGGATCGGTTCAGGTAACGCTCGTAAGCCCACCGTTCACAATAATACCGATACGCCGACAGAGCGATTGTTTCAAACTATTTTACCAATGCGACCGCATCGATCTCAACCAATGCATTTTTCGGTAACGTTTTCACGGCTACGGTAGAACGAGCAGGTTTGTGATCGCCGAATGCCTCGGCATAAATGGCATTAACCGCCGCGAAATCATCCATATCCGCCAAAAAAATCGTCGTTTTAATCACTTTATCCAATGAACTGCCCGATGCGTCCAAAACCGCTTTGAGATTGGCGAGCACCTGAACGCATTGTGCGCTCACGTCTCCATCGACCATCTCACCCGCCGGAGTCAATGCGATTTGACCGGACGTAAATACCATACCATTGGCAATCATGGCTTGAGAATAGGGGCCGATTGCAGCGGGAGCGTTTGGGGTTTGTATGTTTTGAATCATTGTTTGATCCTCCTTTATTTTTTTGCTTTGCGTAACGCATCATCCAAAATCGATTGATAATCCTCTACCGGCCAATATCCCGGAATTGAATGGATCTCTTTTCCATTGGCATCAAGAAAATAACTCATTGGAACCATTTTAGCCGTCAAATTTTTCGGATAAACACTTTTATCCCGCGTCACATGCACCGGAACAAAACGGCTGTTGATTTTTGCAATCACCTCATCGTCGCTCAACGTCGTAGATTCCAGTTTACGGCACCATCGGCACTGCTCCGTAGTGATGATAACCAACATCGGTTTAGACTCTTTTTTGGCTTTTGCCTGCGCGGAGGCAAAACTATCCTGCCATACAATCTCGGAACCGATCAGATTGAGTGTCAACAGTACCAATAACGCTAATTTTTTCATTTATCACCTTTTGGAAAACGAAATGTTACCGAAAATTATGGATCAACTTTGTAAAAACACTATAAAGCTTCTCCACTTCCGCGATCGATGTCCGCTCATTGGGAGCATGAATCGTATCGTTAATCACGCCGAACTCGATCACATCGATCCCATACCGTGCTACAAATCGGGCATCCGATGTCCCCCATGCCGTTGAGTTTTTAGGAGTAATACCGCATACCTCGACAATCGATTCTCGAAGCGTTCTGACGATCGGCGTAGAGGCGTCGGTGACAAACGGATAGGCCGATTGATCCAGAGTGAGGGTATACTCCATCCCGCAAAGCTGTGCATCGATAAAGGCTCTGATCTTCTCTTGATCGGTT
>JACXUN010000070.1 GCA_014763905.1 Campylobacterales bacterium | reverse complement strand
CTATTAATACTTCCACACTTTTTACAACTTGGTCTATGTCTCATATTGTAATTATACTCTAATAGTTTTATCAACTACTTTGAGATGCATGACCTACTTTTTTTATAAAGAATAATTTTTATCCTTTAGGAAAGTATAGCCATTCTAAGTTTAAAAGATAATTATTATCGTTTTGTTGTTTGAAAATCAGAAAGATATGAGGGGGAAGCTTATGTCTGTGAACGGAGATTTTACAAAGGAGTTATTTATGAAATCGGTTCATATCTTTCATAAACGTATTATATGACTCCTTTGTAAATCAGTGGCTAATCAAAAGTGAACTAATTGTTAACAAAGAAGGTGGGTTTATACAACCAGTACAAAATTTAGAACCATCATGGCGTATAATGCCCCCTTTTTCCTAGACCAACAAAAAAGTTTTTTTAATTCCACCACATTACGATATCTTTGGTAACTTTTTCTCCCCTTTAGCGTTGAAATTATTAACAGCCTGATAATAAACCTCATTAGGTGTTTGATAATCAATAGCCGAGGAAGTATATTGACTCCCTTGATCACTATTAACCTGAGTTCGACGGGATATCATATAGTATGGATACCTAAATATAGGAGAAGAGTACTCTATGGAGAGTTGAGAAAATATTTGGGAGAGATACTGCATGAGTTGGCAAGACAAAAAGAGTGTAAAATAGAAGAAGGACATTTGATGAAAGATCATCTCTACATGCTCATATCGATACGACCAAAATATTCAGTAGCACAAGTTGTGGGATTTTTGAAAGGGAAAAATGCAATAACAATAGCACAAACATATTTGGGAAGAAGAAAGAATTTTACAGGACAAAGCTTTTGGGCAAGAGGATATCGTGTTTCAACAGTTGGACGAGATGAAGAGAAAATAAGAAATTACATTCAACATCAGGAAAACGAGGACAGGAAATTAGAACAACTCTCACTGTTATGAGTTGTCGCCTTTGGGTGGTAAAGACCGCTTTGAGCGGTTCATGTGTTCAAGCCTCCGGCTTTGCCGGAGGTCTATGACTTGAAATAGTATAAAAAATAGTTTGTGCGTAGGAAGACTTTTACGGTCTCACCACATTCACCACAAATCCGTTTGGCGTGATCGATTGGGTTTTGGGTTTGGCAGCATCGGCTTGGTTATAGGAGGTGTAAGGCCCGATCAGTGTGTGGTAGTACGGCGTTTTACCGTCATATTTTTCCAAAATGGTATAAGGAAGCTTGGTTGCCTTAACACGGTTTAGAAAGGTAGAATCCGGTGTCTTGGTAGTGAAATATCCCACTTGAATATAGTAGCCGGGCGTGGCACTGTTGGAGAAGATTCGATTGCTCGAGGAGGCTTTTTGTGTTACGGTTGTCGTTGTAGTTGGTGTAAAGGTTGTCGTTGTGGCGGCATTCTTCATATCGCTTTGGGCGGTTTTGTTTTTGAGTCCGGTTTCACATCCCGTCCATAAAACAAGCGTCAAAATCGGCACAATGATTTTTATCCATAGGTGAGTTGTTCGCATTTAACTTTTCCCGTGATTTAAAGTGATTTTGATTTTACTCTCTTTTCGCTTAAATCCAAAATTGTCCATCTATTAATTATTTTTTATGGCATAATTGGTTTTATATAATATTTAAAATTTTCTTAAAGGAGTGATGAGCTTGAGAATTATTGTGATGATTGTGTTGATGGTGCAGGGTCTCTCATCAGCTGTTATCAATACCAAGCTTTATGAGGGGGAGAAGACAGAGCTAGGCATTTATTATACGCAGATTGAGCAAGAGCTACTCAATGAGGTGGCAGAAGATGAGACCGCCAAAGAGCGTTTATCCAATGAGAAACGGCTGCTGGATAAACTTCAACAGATGATACATTATCAGCTTAAACCACTCATCGTTGATACCAAATTAATAGAGAGTCAAAAAATTACCGATCAAGATTTTATCGGATTTTTTAATCAGATGGCTAAGGTCTATAACGACAAACGCCAAATCGAAGCCAAACAGATTCATATCCAAGAGAAACTGGTCTATCTCAAAGAACGTATCGAAAATATTGTCGAATCCCAAAAAGAGAACCTCAGACTCTATCAATTTCAGTTTGCCTACTACAAACTGCTGCAGTCCAATAACGAAGATGCGATTCATAACCAAACCCAATATCTCGATGAGAGCAGTCAAGCACTGCGTATGAGTGTGAGTCGCGTAGAGTTTCATGTTTCCCAAGCGTTTGAGCAGATCGAGACGCTAGAGCGTAAGCTCAAAGAGGTTGATACTAAATTGGTTGCCTTGAACCTTGCCAAAGAACAGGAGCTTCTCTTTTCGGAGACCATTTCGCCTGCATTGGAGCAAAGACTGCTCAAAAGCAGACAGAGTAAAGATAAATATTTACACAACTATATCGATCAACTCTTCTATGTCGGATTGTATGCCTATCAACAAAACAGTACCGAAACACTAATGGAAAAAATTGAAACGATACAGCAGCGTACCAAAGAGTTTTCAAAAGAGGATGATCTCTACCGTTCAAAATATCTACTGCTCAAAAAATTCAGTACTCAAGAATTGGATCCAATGGAGTATTTTGTGGTGATGGTACGAGAGCAGTTTGCCAATCTCTCGGTTGAAATTCAAGCTTATATGAAAGAGCCGCTTTTTATTGTGGATGAGCAGCCGGTAGTGATCCGCAATATTATCGAAGCATTCGGAATCATATTGATTGGATTGATAATTGGTCGTCTTTATCATCGACAGTTTATTAAGCGGTATCTCCGTCGTAAAGATATTAGTGAAATTTCCAGCAAAGTGATGGCAAATGCCGGGATGACGGTTATATTGATTCTCTCTTTTCTGCTTTCCATTACCCGACTAGGGTTAAGCCTATCACACTTGGCGGTCATCGCCGGAGCATTGTCGATCGGTATTGGTTTTGCTTTGCGAAGCGTGGTATCAAACTATATGGCGGGAATTTTGATTTTGAGTGAAAAAAACGTCAAACTGGGACACTATATCAGTATCGACGGGAAACAGGCAGGAAAAGTAGTCGATATTGGTCTGCGGGCAACCACGCTGCGTACCATTGACAATACCCACTACATCATTCCTAACAGTGATCTGATCGATAAAGAGGTACTCAATCTGACGTTAGAAGATCGTATCCGTCGAATCTATATTCCGTTCAAAGTGGCATACGGAAGTGATCTTGATCGGATTAAAAAGATTGTGTTGAAAGCGGTAAACGAAAGCAGTGTGAAAATTTTACGTGATGTGTACGGAAAAAAACCAACTATCTGGATGCGAAATATGGGCGAGAGTTTTATCGAGTTGGATCTGCTGGTTTGGGTGGAGGGATATCGTCCGTCAATCAAGTCGAGTCTCTTAATACTGATCCATAAAACACTCTTAGCAAACGGAATAGAATTACCGAATCCTCAATTGGATATTCACTTAAAAAAGGATAAAAACAAATAAAAAAAACATATAGCCTTTTTTGCACTATTTCAATGTATAATAATAGATGATTTTATCAAATTTTTATATTGAGGACAAGGTTGAGCCAGCATAAAAAAATAGTACAGAGTTACTATCAAAATTTATGGAATAATCAAGATAAATCCTATATCGATAAGCTCTTGCATGACGATATACTATTTAAAGGATCTCTTGGCGTAGAAACAAAAGGAAAAAAAGAGTTTGAATCCTATTTTGATATGATTACCACTGCAGTGCCTAATCTTTATCATGCCGTTGAACTGTTAGTAGAAGAGGGTGACTATGTGGTTGCCAGAGCATGGTATAGCGGGACACAGCGGGGTAAACTATTGGGGTTTGAAGCGACCAATAATAAGATTCGCTACAATGGGGCTTCGTTTTTTACGATAGTAGATAACAAAATCAAAACGATTTGGGTTCTGGGTGATCTGTATGATCTTTCAAAGCAGTTACAGCGGTGAGTGAAGCAATGAAAAAGCAAATTATAGGAAGTATTGAGAGTATTTCAATTTTGGATTTAGAACTCTATGATATCGATGCCAAGATTGATACGGGAGCCGATTCCAATGCTTTGCATTGTGATGATATTTGCGTCGATGAGCAGAACGGAGTTGTCCATTTTAAACTGCTTGATGAGGTGCATCCCGCCTATCACGGAAAAGCAATGACTCTTCCGCTACATCGTATCAAACGGGTAAAAAGCTCCAACGGTATAATTCAAGAACGTCCTTCGATTAAAGTCGAGGTGGAGTTTTTCGGTAAAATATATAAGACGGTTGTCTCCTTAACTAACCGTTCGGATATGAAGTTTCCAATGTTAATTGGCAGAAGATTTATGGCAAAACGATTTTTGGTCGATGTATCTGAAAAATATTTAGCCAAACCACATAAAAAAGAGGAATAATGAGAGTCTATATTTTATCACGAAATGAAAAACTGTACTCAACCAGACGTTTGGTTGAAGCCGCTGAGCAGAGAGGATGGGAAGTCCGCGTTATTGATTATCTTAAATGTGCCATTGAGATTATGAAAGGGGAGTTGCAGATCAGTTACAAAGGGGAACGGTTGCCGGTTCCCGATGCGATTATCCCAAGAATCGGAGCCAGCCGTACTTTTTACGGAACGGCAATGGTACGTCACTTTGAGATGATGGATGTATTTTCCGTTACAGGAAGTTTAGCGATCAAACGAAGTCGTGATAAGTTACGAAGTCTGCAGATTTTGTCCCGAAAAGGGGTAGATATGCCCAAAACGGTTTTTGCCTCCAACAAAACTTCTTCCAAAGATGTTTTAGAGTTGAGCGGCGGGGCTCCGTTGATTCTTAAGATATTGGAAGGGACGCAAGGTGTCGGTGTGGTCTTGGTCGACAGTAACAAGGCTGCCAAATCGGTTCTTGATGCCTTTTACGGGATGGAGGTAAACATCTTGGTACAAGAGTTTATCGAAGAGGCAGGTGGAGCCGATATCCGGGCTTTTGTCGTCAACGGTAAAGTGGTCGGAGCGATGAAACGACAAGGAGCTGAGGGGGATTTCCGTTCTAACCTTCATCAAGGAGGCTTTGCTAGCTCACATAAGTTGACACGTCAAGAACGTGCTACGGCGATTGCCGCTGCCAAAGCGATGGGACTCAATGTGTGCGGGGTAGATATGATTCCTTCTAAACGCGGGCCACTGGTAATGGAGGTTAACTCCTCTCCGGGGCTGGAAGGGATAGAGAAGTCAACCGGTATTGATATTGCCGGAAAGATTATGAGCTTTATTGAGGAATCCATTAACACTCAAAATAAAATCAAAAGGGACAATATAGGCGCCTAATGGAAGACTTTTTCGATATTCTTAAACAATTAATCCGCGTACCAAGTGTTGTCGGAGCGGAACATCCGTTTTTTATGTTTTTGATGCGGGAATTGGAGGAGATGGATGTTCAGGTTGAGTACTATGACGGCGTACTCGTTGCCAAAGGAGATGATCCGACACGCGGATATATCTCAGCTCATGCCGATCGGCATGGCTTGATCTGTACCGGACATAATGAGTTTCAGTATGCGGCGTTTATTGCTAAAAACCAAGCCGACCTACTAGGAAACTCCAACTCGGAAGAGCTACTCAAAAACTTCGAAATGCGTTTCTTGGATCAGAAAGTGCAAGCGTACGAACCGTGGTCTGGGAGCTATCTGGGGATCGGAACCATTAAAGATGCATTTTTATGCGAGCGGCGCAATAACATTATCTTTATCGTTGACGGGATGGAACATCTTTTTCCCGGTACGCCGATTGCCTTTATGGATAAATTGATTGTCAACTCCAATCTGATTTCGGCTCAGTTAGATAATGTCATCTCGGTGGCGGTCATTCTCTATCTTTATCGATTGGGATATCAGGGAACTGCTTTTTTTACGGCGAGTGAAGAGGCAGGACGGAGTTGGCGGTTTCTGTTGGAGTATTTTCGGCGTTTTGATATCTCAACCAATGAACTATTGGTTCTTGACACCAGTCCCTATCGAACGGTTGAGGATATCATGCAGCTGGATATCGTATTGCGTAATCGTGACGAAAACGGTTACTTTCGTTCACCGCTCAAAAATGTGATCAAAAAATTTGCTATAGAAGGACATATCAAATACCATTTCAAAGACGCATATCTAAAAAATATCATGAGACAACGGGGAACCAAAGGTTCAGTCGGTGTGACGGAGTTAGGGCGGCTGGTACACGCTACCAAAGGCAAGATTCAGGGGGCAACCCTTCAAATTCCAACCATAGGTTATCATACGGTGGAAGAGACCACCTCGATTCGTGCGATCGAGAGTGTTGTGGAGATTTTAAAACGACTTTATTTAAATGAGGCAAGGAATGAAACGATCCGATATTGAGTTTGAGCTTTATTGTAATTATATTGACAGCGAATTGATTGAAAAGATTATGGAGTATGTGGACACCAAAGGATTCCACGCCCAGACCATTGATGCCATGCTGGTTGAGCAGGGATATGAGGAGATCTTTAGCGATGTCGATGAGCGTGATTATCAAGAGAGTTATGTGCAGAAGATATCACATAGACGGCATCTGGATGAGAATTAACTCATCTCGTCTTTAAATAGATCGGCTCGAGTCTTTCTCATCATCGAGAGTTCTTCATCGATAGGAATGATAATGGTGTCATCCGCTTCAAAAGAGAGACTCTTATCCCGATCTTCATAATCAAAATGGTTGAGTATCAACTTCATTGCTTCGATACGGGCAAGGTGCCGGTCATTGGAGCGTACTACATGCCACTTCCCCTCATTGTGATGGGTTTGGGTTAACATTTTATATTTCATCTGGGTAAATTTATCCCAATAGGCTTGTGCCTGCAAGTCCACCTCACTCAATTTCCATGAACGCAACGGATCGGTACGACGCTTTTCAAATCGTGACGATTGAACCGATTTACGCACGCTCAGATAGAGTTTGATCAGTACCACATCATGATGCGTTAATGACTGCTCAAACCCGATCACATCTTGCATAAATCGCTCATGCTCTTCGGGGGTACAGAAGCCAAATACCGGCTCTACCATGGCACGATTGTACCAGCTTCGATCATAGAGTATAATCTCCCCTGCCGAAGGGAAATGGTTGACATAGCGTTGGAAATACCACTGTGTCTTCTGTTCATGGGTCGGTTTACCCAGTGCAACCGTGCGATAGTGTTTGGGATTCATATAACGGGTAATGGTTCCGATGAGGGTTCCTTTTCCGGCGGCATCACGCCCTTCAAAGAGAATAATCAATTTTTTATTATTGCGTTCGATATGTTTTTGCAGTTTAATCATCTCGGCTTGATAGGGTTCAAGCTCTTTAACCTCTCTATACATGGCATATGCTTCACTCTGCTCATTTCTGAGGGCTTCGTTTTCGGCTTCAAGTTCTTTAATCTTTCGGTGTAACGCGGCTTCGTTCATAAAGGGGAGACTCCTCTTTTTTTGTCGATTATAACGCTATTCAGGTTATGAGTAGATTTAGAAAAAAATGGTTAAAATTAAACTTTGATTATGCAATAGAATTCAAGGCAATGTTTTTAGCTTTGATCTCATTGTCCAGTATTACTTTGGATTCATAGAGCTTTTGGAGTGTTACAAGGGTCTCCTCATTGCCGTTGTCAATATCATA
>JACXUN010000294.1 GCA_014763905.1 Campylobacterales bacterium | reverse complement strand
TGAATTAGCTACGGCTAGTCCTACGAATTTTGATTTTTCAAATCTTACCTATTTTTAGGCTTCTGTGACTATGATATCCCGTCGAACTCAGGTTTTTACATTTTTCTTTTTGTGCCTCCACGGCTACGCTTCGCTCCGACCGTTGCGGTTCCGTCACTACAAACGACAAACTCTTGTCGTTTGCTTAACGTTCCTCACCCCGCAGGGCGGTGGCATTTTTTTGTGTCGTAGGCGTGACACGGTCACGCCTATGGGGTTTTCATTTTCCGTTTTGGTCAAATTGAAGATTAATAAACGATCTTCGCTTGACCGTACATTTCGTTGACTTTATTCTCTAAAGCTTCTACTACTTTTTGCTGTTTGAGCATTCGGGCGATGTTCTCTTTGGACTCATCGTAGGAGAGTTTGCCGGCTGCTTTTTTGTTGAGTAGGTAGACAATGTGGAATCCGTGTTTGGTCTGGATCGGGCTGCTTAATAGCGTTTTAGGATTGGCTTTGTACGCGGCATCGAAAAGATTTTGCGGTGCCATACCCTCTCCGAACCATCCCATATAACCGTTTTGCTTATGTTCTTTTGCCGATTCGACGAAGGCTTCTTCTAAATCTTTGGCGGCTTTGAGCTTTTTGATTACCTGCTTGGCTTCATCTTCTGTTGGGGTAATGATATTGGCGATTTCGATAGAGTTAGGGAAGTTGAACTTCTCTTGATTTTCATCATAGAAGTTCTTGGTATCGTTATCGGTGACGTTGGTCGCTTCAAACTGTTTTCTTTGATAGAGAGCTAAAGCGATAGAACCTTTGATATTGCGGAGCTGCTCTTTATTGAGATCTTTGCCGGTAACCTTTTTGTACTGCTCTTGGGCAATTTTTTTCTGTTGGTCATATGCCTCTTTGAACTCTTGAGTTTGTACAATCTGATCTTTGAGCAGGTAGGCGTGGATTAACTCCTCTTTGATGAGGTGTTCCATTAGCTTTGCTTTTTTCTCATCATCAAGATTCTCATACCCTTTTGGGATGATGGTGTCGCTGATTGGATGACCGTTAACGGTTACGAGGGTTTTAGCAAAGAGTAGGGAGCTACTCAATAGCACGGTTGCGAATAAAGTTAATAGCGTTTTTTGCATTCTATTGTGTCCTTGTTGGTGAAATTCTCCATGATTCTATCATAAATTTGTGTCAAATTGGATAATCTGTCAAACTCGGCTTCCGGGTCAATCTATCGTTTCAGCCACAAAGGTTTTGGTCACTTTCCCGCCGAAACGGCAGATGCCGTTTTCTAAGCTGACATAGAGTTCATCGCCTGATTTGGGGATGGTTTTGACCATGTCGTCTAAGAGACCTTCTGAGTGTCCCCGTACAAAACAGGCGACCATACCGGTTCCGCACGCCAAGGTCTCATCCTCTACGCCCCGTTCATAGGTACGGACATAGAGGGTATCTTGTGCCGGTTTGCAGACATTGACATTGGCATTGTATTTGTGACGAAGTCGCCGCATCTGTTCGATATTGAACTCCTCCAGATTGTCTCGTATGGTAACCAGATGCGGTACACCGGTGTTGATCAGCCACCATGTTTCCCCGTCTTCGAATATCGAATCGGCAATCACCCTCGGTGGGATCATGTCGCTGACGACATA
>JACXUN010000293.1 GCA_014763905.1 Campylobacterales bacterium | reverse complement strand
ATCAAACTCTCAAATTTAGACACTTACAAAAGCTTCTTTTTGAAGCTATTGTATTAATTTTTTGGTTTTAGTTTCAACTCCTTTTTAAAATAGTTGACTCATATTTTGTTTTTTTGAAGTATAGCAGTAAATTTTTATGATGATTCAAAATATGTCAAATTGTTATATTGTTTCGATAAAATTACACGTAAAATATTATTAAAGAAACTCATGAAACTCAAATCAATCTTTTCCAACAGCTTCGGCATCCTACTCTCTCGTATCACCGGACTCATTCGCAATACCTTGATGGCAACCGCACTCGGGGCTTCAGTCTATTCGGATATGTTCTTCGTCGCTTTTAAACTGGCAAATATCTTTCGGCGTATCTTTGCCGAGGGAGCGTTTACCCAAGCTTTTATGCCTTCATTTGTCGAAGCCAAGCATAAAGGAGTCTTTGCCACCGCGATTTTTATTCGCTTTATGCTGATTATTATTTTGATGTCATTATGGGTGACTCTTTTCCCTGAGATTATTACCAAACTGTTGGCGTGGGATTGGAGTCCTGAGCTGATTGCGGAAACTGCTCCGCTCACAGCAATCAATTTTTGGTATTTGGATTTAATCTTTATCGTGACTTTTATCGGAACCTTGCTACAGTATCGGGAACATTTTATTACCACGGCAATGTCCACGGCACTGCTCAATCTCTCGATGATAGCCGCCTTGCTTCTCTATATGCACCAAGACCCCAAAGTGATTGTCTATGCGTTAAGCTTTTCTGCCGTGATCGGTGGAGTACTGCAAGTGATTACCCATCTGATCTCAATGAGACATTACAAACTACACAAACTCATGATCGGTGGCTGGAAACACCGTCATACCAGAGAGATCACCGCCGAAAAGAAAAAGTTTTCCAAACTCTTTCTCCCTTCAATGTGGGGAAATTCAGCCCCGCAAATTGCCTCTTATCTCGATACTTTTTTAGCTTCATTCTTGGTTACCGGATCAATTTCGTATCTCTTTTATGCCAATCTACTCTTTCAGCTTCCCTTGGGAATGATTGCCATTGCTACCGCTTCGGCACTCTTCCCGTCGATTTCCAAAGCACTGAACCGTAATGATGAAACCGCTGCGTATCAAAACCTCGGCAAAGCATTTTGGCTTTTACTCTTTTTGCTTACACTCTCGACACTGGGAGGCATACTTTTTGCCGAACCGCTGGTATGGCTTTTATTTGAGTACGGAGCATTTACGCCACAGATGAGCCACGATACGGCATGGGTATTGATTATGTATATGGTAGGGCTTCTGCCGTATGGACTGGCAAAACTCTTTTCCATGTTCCTCTACGCTTCTCACCGCCATACCAAAGCGGCGAAAATTGCAACGATTGCGTTAGTCGTCAATATCATCTTCTCGCTCTCATTGATGCACTCTATGGGATCGATGGGATTGGCTCTCGCCGGAAGTATCGGAGGGTGGACACTCTGTATCTTGACCATCAAAGAGATTGGATTTGATCGGTTTGTAACCATTTTAAAATCCAAAATGAGCCTCTATTTTATTGTGAGTATGCCGATTCTTGCCCTGCTCTTTTTCTATATCAATCAACTGCTGGTACTTTGGATACGCGGGTAAATCCGGTATAATACGCTTCACGTAGGTTGGGCAATTGCCCAA
>JACXUN010000292.1 GCA_014763905.1 Campylobacterales bacterium | reverse complement strand
CTAGTCCTATGAATTTTGATTTTTCAAATCTTACCTATTTTTAGGCTTCTGTGACTATAAATCCCGTCGAACTCAGGTTAATAGATTTCTTTAGGAAACGGAGACTTTAGTCCCAAAAAAAATATTGAGCGAGGCTAAAGCCATCAGTTCCAAGTTTACAAGAAGTCTAATGAAATATTATAATGATAGATTATAGCGAATTGAGGTTAGAGTTTCCACTCAATGGTTTGGATTTCTAATTTTTTATTGGAAAATGGTTCGATAACGGCTTCGATTTCAGAGAGTGGATGTTGTAGTGGAAAACCGATAGCCGAATTGGCTGCCGTACTCTCCAATATATAATACTTTTTCCCATTGATATAAAGTCCCTCAACCAGATGCTCAAGATGCACATCCTCAATTGCAACAATCACAAAAATATGATGCGGAACCAACACAAAATAACTCTCAAATTGCAATTCATGCAGCAGAGAGATCAAGAGGTTGCTCTTGTCATCACAATCTCCGAAATTTTCTTGAATCGTCTGCTGGGGTGAATGGGCTTGAAAGTTATTGATCTTATAAGGAATATTGGTCACATAATCCAGAACATACTGTACCCGGCAGAGATCACTGTCACATCTTTTGGTCAATCTATGGGCTAATGCTTTGATATAAGGAGCATCGGTAGTGCTGTTGATATAGATACCATCTTTGGTACTGATCTGCCGTCTCTGGACAATTTCAAAAGCTTGGATGAAGATATAGAGAAAATAGAGAGCCAAACTACCCAAAATAATTTGGGAAAAATATTTAGGTAGTTTAGAGGACATTCAATTAGATAGAGTATCCGGTATTGACAAGAGCAATACAGTCCATCTCAATCAAAACGTTTTTAGGCAAGGTCTTAACCGCGACGGTACTTCTAACCGGCTTGTGGGTTCCGAAATAGTGAGCATAAATCTCATTGACTTTTTCAAAATCATTCATATCGGTTAGATAGATGGTGGTTTTGAGTACATCATTGAAGTGTGCATCAGCCGCTTCCAAAACATAAAAAAGGTTTTTCAACACTTGGTGTGTTTGGTTGACGATATCATCGGCAACAATGTTTCCTTTTTCATCCAGTGGAATCTGTCCTGATGTATACACCATTCCGTTTGCTACAACCGCTTGTGAGTAAGGTCCAATCGCTTGTGGTGCGTCCTTGCTTGATATAAATTTCATCTGGTATCACTCCTTTATCTTATTTGTCTTCGTAAAAGATATAATTGGTCGAGTAGTCTGAAAACTCAAAATAGACACGATATTCCCCCGGATCTTTTTTACCGTTGAAGTTTTTATCATTGTATCCATAGCCGTAACGATAAGGTCGGCTCTCACCGTCATCCGTTCCCATAGCGGTTGAAATTTTATCCACTTTGATAAACTTCTTGATCAGTTTTTCTCCGGCATACACCTCTAAAACCCCGTCCGTACCGGTCCAGTTTTGAATGGAACGACTCAATTTATTTTGGGTCTCTTGCGTACATCCGGATAATAGTAGCAAAGAGGTGATTAAAATTGAAAGTGTTAGTCGCATAATCATTTTCCTTTTTGTATAATGTGTGATATTCTAACATATTCCCTGAACTTTTTGCTAAACTATAGGCGAAATGCTCAGACCAAAGGGAGGATTTCACAGAAA
>JACXUN010000069.1 GCA_014763905.1 Campylobacterales bacterium | reverse complement strand
TCCCGTCAAGATCAAACAAAATAGCTTTTTTGTTGAGAAATTTCAAGTTTTCAACCTTTGATAGTTAAGATATTGTTCAAAGGCTCAAAATATAACGTAGTAAGCTTAAAAGCTGTCATGTTGTCAAAGAGATTCGCAATCATACGGGTCAGCAGCATATTATCTCCCCAAAAGAGTCCAAACTCCTCAATATTGAGTGCTAACCGTTCATCAATTTTAGAGATATAAAAATTATATAAAGATTTTTCGGCATTTTAATTTAAGTGCTTTTTGATTATAATTGTCCTATTTAATACATTGGAGCAGGTATGAATTTGCAAAAAGTAATCTCAGGATTTTTCTTTATTTTGGCGATGACACTGAACTTTGGTTTTTTTTACGGGGACATTCAAAATCCAGAGGTACATAGCAGTTATGAGTTGTATGCCGCACTAGTGATTAGTTTAATTGCTACCGTACTTAAAGTAGGGGATAAGACACAAATAGGTTCAGTCCTGTTAGCTACCAGTTTGGTAGCCGATATTCAGTTGATTGCAGCTGTGGTCTTTTGGACGATCATGGAGGTTACGTCTGAATTGGATGGGGCGTCGATGTCAACCATTGTTTCTCTATCCGGTGGAGCACTTTTAGCCAATATTACTTCCGTTGTTCTGTATGTGGGTGAGGCACTTAAGTCCAAAAGGTAGCAACGTATGAGTAATAATGCCCTTTGGCTGATTTTACAGCGGTTACGCCGACCGTTATTGGTAATCATCGTCACTTATGCGATTTCTATTCTCGGAATGGTTCTTATTCCGGGAATGGATAATGAAGGGAATCCGTATCAGCTTACTTTTTTCGATGCTTTTTACTTTATCTCTTATACGGCTTCAACAATTGGATTTGGAGAGATTCCTTATGCTTTTACCTATGAACAGCGTATGTGGGTACTGGTCAGTATTTATCTGACAGTGATTGGTTGGTTTTACGGTATCGGTGCGTTGGTAAGTATTATCTCTGATAAAACCCTTAAATTGGAACTGATGAGGAGCCGCTTTCGCAAGCAGATACGCCGAATCAAAGCTGATTTTGTGATTGTTTTAGGGTATACCTATGTCAATGTCGAGATCATCAAAAAGCTGCTGGATGCCGGTTTGGAGGTGGTGATGATTGATAAGAATGAACAGAATATCAGCCACTTTATGTTAGAGGATTTCGGTATGGATGTTCCGGCGATGGTTGGTAATGCACTGATTAGTGATACCCTGATAGATGCCGGAATCAAGCAATCTAACTGCAAGGCGATCGTCTCACTCTTCCAACAAGAGGAGAAAAATTTACGGGTTTCCGTACTGACAAAATTTCTCAACTCCAATGTCAAAGTGGTAGCGATGTCAACAATTCATGAGACCACTACCAGTATACTCGATACCGATATTGCCAAAATCCAAAACCCTTTTGATATCTTTGCCAAGCGTCTTGATATTGCGTTAACCTCTCCCCATGTATTGGTTTTGGAGAACTGGATTTACGAAAATGCAGATTTGTCAGAGAAACCACTTTTTTTACCTCAAGGTAAATATATCGTTTGCGGATATGGGCGTTTCGGTCAAGCGATTCAATCTAAACTGGAGAAACACGGTATCGATTATGTTTATATCGATGAGTATAAAATCGGCAAGCGAGAGATGATTGAACGGGATCAGTTTCTACGTGCCAATGCCGATGACAAAGAGATTCTCTGTGAAGCGGGTATCAAAGAGGCAGTGTGTATTATCGCCGGGACGCAAAATGATATCGATAATATTTCGATTATGATTACGGCAAAAAAGCTTAATCCTGATATCTATCTCATTGCCCGAGAGAATACCATGGAAGAGGTGAGTATCTTCCAAGCGGCAAGCATCGATTGGCTCTTTATGGTGGAGCGTATTTTGATCAATAAAACCGCGATGTTTTTAGCTCATCCTTTGCAGCACCGTTTTCTTAAGCTTCTCATATACAAAGATGAAATATGGGCAAGGTCTTTGGTGAGTCTGATGAAAAGTCAGATCGGATTCAAGCCGATTTTATTGACATTAAAGATTGATGAAAAAAATGCCTATGCTCTCTATCATGAGTTGCTTACCGGAGCCAATATCAAGATCAATGTTCTACTGCGTTCCCTTATCAATCGTAAAATGACCAATGGTGCCGTACCCTTACTCATACATCGGAATGAGGAAGAGATTCTGTTGCCAATCGAAACAGACCTTCAAATAGGAGATCATATTCTGTTTGCTTGTAACGAAGAGAGCAGAGAGGAGATTCAACTGATTGCTTCCAATATCTATGAACTTCATTATGCTCAGTACGGTGAGCATAAAGAAACATGGATTTTTAAGAAGTTGTTTCGATCATTTTAAGGGGAGTTTCCCCAACCATAATAAGCTTATTTTGTTATAATGCACTCAAAAATTTTAGGATTTATAGAGTATGCAATTTATAGGAACACGAGGCAGTGATGGGGTCACGCCTGAGAAGATGTGGTTTTCAGAGGCTATTTTAAGCCCAAGTGCTGGATTTGGAGGGATTTATGTCCCGCAGAAGCTTCCCGATTTTGGTTTAGCGTTTTTAGAAAAACACATGAACAGCCACTATAAAGAGCTTGCTCTGGATGTGTTGAAAAGCTTTGAGATTGATATCGATGATGAGGTGCTACATGCAGCACTGGATCGTTATGATGCGTTTGATGATCCGGCAAATCCCGTACCGTTAGTCAAGATCGAAGAGGATTGTTTCGTGATGGAACTCTACCATGGCCCTACCCGAGCGTTTAAGGATATGGCACTCCAACCCTTTGGTTATATCCTCTCCAAAAAGGCACAAGAGCGGAATGAGAACTATCTCATTATGGCAGCCACGAGCGGAGATACCGGACCGGCGACCTTAGAGACTTTCAAAGATCAAGCCAATATCCAAGTGACCTGTCTCTACCCAGATGGCGGAACCAGTGATGTGCAACGACTCCAAATGGTCACAGAAGAGGCTGAGAATCTCAAAGTAATCGGGGTTCACGGCAACTTTGACGATACCCAAAATACCCTCAAACATCTATTGGCTTCCGAGGATTTCAAAACAGAGTTAGAGAAAAGAAACATCAAACTCTCCGCGGCGAACTCCGTTAACTTCGGACGGATTATTTTTCAGATTATCTATCATATCCATGCCTATTTAGAACTACTCCGAAAAGGAGAGATCATTTTAGGAGAACCGATCTATCTGGTCGTACCGTCAGGGAACTTCGGAAATGTACTGGGCGGATACTATGCGAAAAAAGCCGGACTCCCGGTCGAGAAGTTACTTGTCGCTTCCAATATCAACAATATCCTGACTGATCTGATCCAAAAAGGGGAGTACGATATGGCAAGCCGCGAGTTGATCAAGACCGAATCCCCGGCGATGGATATCCTCAAAAGCTCGAATGTGGAGCGTGTCCTTTTTGATAAATTCGGAGCTAAGCGAACCAAAGAGTTGATGGATAGCCTCAATAGCACCGGCAAATATACCTTGACCGCTAAGGAGACGGCATCGATTCAAGAGGATTTCGCTGCGACCTATGCGACAGATGAAGAGTGTGAAGCCTATATCGCCAAGTATGCCAAAGCCGGATACATTATGGATCCGCATACGGCTACCTGTATGAAAGCGTATGAAGTGCTAACCGATCAAAATCGTAAAGCGGTCGTCTACTCGACTGCTGAATGGACGAAATTCTCCACCACCGTAGCCAGAGCATTGGGTAACCGTGATGTGCAGAATGATACTGAAGCGTTGAAATGGATCGTCGAAAACACCTCGGAAAAAGTTCCGCCGATGATTGAGGCTCTCTTTACCAAAGAGATCAAACACAGTGATGTCGTTTATGAAGCGGGCATCAAAAATGAGATATTGAAGTTTTTATCCTAATGCATTATGATTGTATCGTTATCGGAGCCGGAATTGCCGGTTCCAGTGTTGCCTACTTCCTCAAAGAAAAAGGGTTAAAAGTTCTCGTGCTTGATCGTGCCGGTATCGCTCATACCGGCGGTTCTGCTGCTGCTGGTGCCTTTGTCTCCCCCAAAATCGGTAAAGGCTCTCCCCTCCAAAATTTGACCAATAGCGCCTTTGCTTTTTCCAAAGATTTTTATCTAACCCATTTCTCTAAATATTTTTTACAAACCGGAGTGGTTCGTATCCCCAAAGATGAGGTGGATGCAACTAAGTTTGAAGGGTATGAACCTTACAACTATCCGAACTATCAATGGAAGCAAGCCAAAGAGCTTGAAGAAGCCCATATTTTAGAGAAACATGCCAGTTTTTATTTTGAAGAGGCGGGAGTATGCAGCCCATCGGTATGCGAATCGATGCTGCAGGATATTGATTTTGTCAAATATGATGTCAAAGGTTTGTGTTATGATGAAGGACTTTGGAGCATAGGAAGCTATCAGGCACCCAAGCTAGTTTTGGCAACCGGCTATGAGAATCGCTTTATCGATATGCGTTATATGGGTATCAAAGGAGTATGGGGAACTCGCGGTGACTACAAAAGTACACTTCCTCTTATCGTGAGTATGCACAAAAATGTTTCGGTCTCTGCCAATCTCAACGGTATCATCAAAGTAGGTGCGACCCATGAGATGGGAACACTGCCGTGCATCCACTGTAATGAAGAGCCGCTCAAAGGATTGCTGGCTAAAGCTTCGACAATGGTTGACACGAGTGATTTTAAACTCACCGCTACCTACTGCGGAATGCGGTCGACATCACAAGATTATGCTCCATTGATCGGTGAGGTAATCGATGTTAAAACAATGTTAGAAACGCATCCGACTTTGCCGCAAGGTTACAAACCTAAAGAACCGCTTGCCAAAATGGAAGGGCTGTATGTCTGTAACGGTTTAGGCGGACGCGGATTTGTTTTTGGTCCGATGATGGGAAAAATGTTGGCAGAGTTTATTGTTGACGGTAAAGCCGTTGATCCCCGAGTTAATCCAGATCGGCTTTTCCTCAAATGGTGTCGAAAGTCACCAGATTTAGCACGATAGGAGCAAAATAGCAATGGAGCCAAACATACCGTTGAAGTTACCGGTCATATTCGAGATAAGAAGGTGTTTGTTGGAATCTTTTATACGGTTGTTTTGAATCAACACGTATTAAGCATTTGAGAAATCATTAACTACTTTCTCTTTTTTAAAGGATGTCAATTTGACATATAAAAACGTAATCAAGCGATTTTATGATATTCTACTGATTAATTTCATAAAGGATAATAAACCGTGTCCGAGAAAAAATTAAATCAGATTAAAAAAGCCGGATTTGTGTTGCGTCCGGATTCACCGGATATTCTGCCTCTCTATAAAGAGATTAAAAGTAAATTTGAAGAGCGTTGGATAGAAGTACTATTAGATCACCAATCCGCTGAAATGGTCGGACTGGAAGGGGTTGAGTTTGATGAAATGTGTCATGCCGTTGATCTATTGGTCTCATTGGGGGGTGACGGGACACTTCTCTCAGTCGTTAGGCGAAGTTATGGGCATGACAAACCGGTGTTGGGGATCAATGCCGGCAATTTAGGATTCCTTGCTGATATTCCAATCGATTGTGTCGATGCAATGATAGATCGATTACTGTTGGGAGATTATCGAATCGATGATCGTATGATGATTGAGGGGTATATCGAAAGTGGAAATGAGAAAAAAGATTTTTATGCTTTTAATGATGTGGTCATTACGCGGCCGACGGTTTCTCATATGGTCAAATTGGATGCCTTTATCAATGAAGATTGGTTCAATACCTACCGAGGAGACGGGTTGATTATCTCGACACCGACCGGTTCGACGGCTTATAATCTCTCATTGGGCGGACCGATTGTCTATCCACTCTCCAAAGTTTTTATTATGACACCGGTGGCACCCCATTCGTTGACACAGCGTCCGATTGTAGTACCCCATGATTTTACGATTAAATTGAGTTCACCGGAGGTGTTGATCGTAATGATTGACGGACAGGATAATTATAAGCTCAAACCGGGTGAACGGTTGGTGATTAAAGGAGCGGCAATGAGTGCTAAACTTCTGCATAAAAAAGAACACAGTTATTTTAGGGTTTTGCGTGAGAAACTTTTATGGGGTGATGTCTAATGATCAATCGAGTCTATATCAAAGAGTTGATCTCTTTCAATAAAATAGAGTTGGAGTTAAATAGAGGGTTGGTGGTACTTTCTGGACCAAGCGGTGCCGGAAAATCGATATTGATGCAGTCGATTCTCTCATCATTTGGATATACCAATGCTGAAGCGTCACTCTGTGAGGTATTGGTTGATAAACCTTCAAAGTTAAAGAGTGATGCGTTTACCCTGGAAGAGGAGATTGCCCTCAAAGTACTCAAAAAAGGAAATGTACGATACTATCTGGACGGTCAAAATATTTCTCGAAAGATGCTCAATGAACTCTTCAGCCCTTTTGTGCAGTATCTTTCCGTACGAGATCGGAGTGGATTTGAGAGTCATGAACTGATTACCTTAATTGATAACAGTCTCAATGTATCGGACAAAGCCTTTCAGCGAATGCTCAAAGAGTATACTAAACGATACGCAATCTATAAGAAAAAAGTGGATGAGCTGCAGCGAATCAAACAAGATGAAGCCAAATTGGCAGAGCTGATTGAGTTTACTGCTTTTGAGATAGATAAGATCGAGAGTATCAATCCCAAAGTAGGAGAGGATGAGGAACTCGTTAGGGTCAAACAGCAGCTCTCCCGTATCGATAAGGTCAATAATGCTCTCAACCATGCCAATCAAATTTTTGAATTTGAAGAGTCGGTGAGTGAGGTCTATCGACTGCTGGATAAAGATGAGAGCAGTTTTGCCGAGATGATGAATCAACTGCGAGCCGATTTTGAGGATATCGAATCCCTCTCTGAAGAGCTAGCAGAGGTCGATATCGAGGCGGTATTGGATCGGCTGGAGAAGATATCGTCACTCAAAACCCGATACGGAAGTATCGAAGAGGCCCTTCAATATGCGGAAACCAAACGCCAAGAGTTGGCAGGTTATCAAAATATCGAGCAAGATAAGAGTATGTTGGAGTCCTTTTTGACCATGGAGTTTGCGGAACTGACCACTATGGCGGGTCGTATGAGTCAAGCACGTCAAAATGAGGCTAAACAGTTAGAGAAAGCTTTGGCTAAGTATCTCAATGAGCTAAAACTCCCGCCTTTGGAGTTTCTGTTTGATCGTGTCGGGTTATATGAATTGGGTCAAGATCATGTCGAGGTCAATCTCAACGGTTCGAGTGCTTCGACACTCAGTGGCGGTGAGTTTAACCGGGTGCGTTTAGCACTGATGGTGGTGGCTCTCTCCGGTGTCAAAGAGGGCGGAGTGCTGATTCTGGATGAGATCGATGCCAATGTAAGCGGAGAGGAGTCGATTGCGATTGCCAATATGATTGCCAAACTCTCTATCGTCTATCAGATTTTTGCGATTTCACATCAAGCCCATTTGGCATCCAAAGCAAATCAGCATATTTTGGTGACCAAAAACGAGGGAGTGAGTTCAGCAAAACTTTTGGACAAGCAAGGGAGGATTGATGAGATCGCAAGGATTATCGGTGGTGAAAAGCCGAATGATGAGGCGGTTAGTTTCGCTCGGAAACTATTAACCTGAGTTCGACGGGATATCATAGTCACAGAAGCCTAAAAATAGGTAAGATTTGAAAAATCAAAATTCGTAGGACTAGCCGTAGCTAATTCA
>JACXUN010000291.1 GCA_014763905.1 Campylobacterales bacterium | reverse complement strand
AGATTTGGGTGGTATTAAGAAACCGGCTGTTTCTCTTTTTTGTGCAATAAGCTCATGAATCGCCTCATCGATACTCTTTTTCCCGCTTGGAAGCTTTCCTATGATGTAATGAATGAAAACATCTTTATTTTGCCCGATACGATACACTCGGTCGCTTGCCTGATCTTCTTTAGAAGCATTCCACCATCGTTCATAGTGGACAACGTGATTTGCCTCAGTAATCGTTAAGCCTACCCCAGCAGCCAGTGGGGATAAAATAATCACACCAAACCCATTTTGCTTTGTGAATGCATCAAGCTTACGCTTTACACTGTTTTGGTCATTATCACTTCCATTAATGATATCCACATTTATTTCAAAGGATTCCTCAATACCGTATCGGAGCATATCCTGACCAATATGATTAATGACAAAAATAATGACCTTCTCTTGCTTTGCTTTAATCTCATTTAATAAACTGAGCAGTTTTTTAGCCTTACTATACGATTCAAATACGGAACGTTCGATGGACCAATTATTTCATTATTTCCGTTGGCAAGCATTTTATGAATACTAAATGACTTGAGTTTATGTAAACGCGTAAGAGCCGTCTGATCAGAATTAACAATTTCAAGATATTCTTCTTCCTCATTGGGAGTCAATATCACATCGCGTACTTTTTCTTCTTTAGATGGCAATTCATGAAGGTAATCTTTTTTCAAACGACGAAGGATGTAATTGGAAGCTTTAGTGCGAAGCTTGTCATCAAGCATATCTTCTTTTGAATTCACAAACTCTTTTTTAAATGTTTTCCAGCTTCCGAAATGGGCAGGATCGAACACATCAAACAATGCCCATAAGTCTCTAAGTTCATTCTCAATCGGGGTACCGCTTAGAAGAATGCTAAATGGTACGCAGCTGCTAATCGCCCGAGCAGCCTGAGAGGTTTGAGTGTTAGGATTCTTGATCGTATGGGCTTCATCGTATATCACGCAATCGAATTTGAATTTTTCTTGCTCTACAAAAGAGAATTGATAATTAGACATAGTTTGATAGGTTGTGATGATGATAGTAGGATCTCCCTCTACATTGAGCAATCTTGAAGGATCAAAATAGTTATAGCTTTTTTCTGCAGATGTTCGGATTTCAGAACGATAACCCAAATCGCGTCCGCGTAATATTTTGACTTTAAATTTCGATTGATTATGGACAAATTTGTGAATCTCATTGGCCCAGTTGTCAATCAGAATTGTCGGGGCGACAATTAAGATACGACCCTTAATTTGTTTATGGTAAAACAAATGGTTCAAAAATGCAATGACTTGATATGTTTTCCCAAGTCCCATGTCATCAGCCAATATTCCACCAGAATAACCACTTTCATAGAGGTCAATAAGCCAATTGACCCCCTCGATTTGATAGCTTTTTGGCTTAAATTTCATATTGGAAAAAGTGGGGCCCAACGTATTATCATGGATCGCAATGTTGTTTAAAGGTTTGCGCCCATCACCTTGTGGCTCTTCTACAACAATATTGATATCATCATTTGGAAGGATTCGAATCACTCCTTTAGGCGGTAGCGGCTCACCTCCATTGGTTCCGCTTTTCCTAAGCACCTTGTTGAGTGTCTGCTCCAATAATGAATATTCAGCTTCAAAAAACTCTATTCCCTGCCATTCAAATGATGGTTTATTGGCTTCTTTAGCTTTTTTAACGTCTTCCTGAAGTAAAGTAAGTTCTTCAACCGTTTTTCCATCGATAGCATTGTTGATTTTCTCTTTTATCTGCTGTTTTAAAACAGGATCGTTATCCTGCAATAGTGCCTGAGCGATTGGAGAATCAAGTTTAATCGATCCAAAATAACCAACATATGGCTTCCCTATTCCAATAATGCGGTAGCTGGTTGTATTGATTGCCAAATCATCTTGAGCCTCTTCCCCTTCAAATAAAAAGGCTCCAGGATTGGAGAGAAACTTCTGTGCATCCTCTTTTTCAATACGGCGCTTAGTTCGTACCCGCTTGATCGCTTTTAGAATATTTTTAGGGGCTATATAACGCATCGTACCAGATGGCGATGCCTGAGTAATCAGCAAACCATCACGCTCGTCCTCATTTAGACGAGTATCATAATTCTTGCGGGTTACTTCAGGAATATCTCCTAATCTAGGTTCTATTGCTATTGACCCATCCTGATTCTGTACGATATCAAGATCGATTTGCT
>JACXUN010000068.1 GCA_014763905.1 Campylobacterales bacterium | reverse complement strand
AGTTAAGGAATAAAAATGACCGTACAGTACAAAGAGTGGACACCGACACTCAAAAAAAATGCTTGGATCGCTCCGGGTGCGACTGTCATCGGACGTACCGAAATTGGAGAAGACAGTGCCGTCTGGTTCGGCTGTGTGGTACGTGGCGATGTTCACTATATCAAGATAGGTGACCGAAGCAATATCCAAGACCTCTCGATGATTCACGTCACTCATCACAAAAAAGAGGATATGAGTGATGGATATCCGACCATTATCGGAAATGATGTGACGGTAGGACACCGTGTTATGTTGCACGGATGCACCATTGAAGATGGCTGTCTGATCGGAATGAGTGCCACCATATTGGATGGAGCGATCATCGGCAAAGAGTCGATTGTCGGAGCCGGCAGCTTGGTTACTAAGAATAAAGTCTTCCCGCCGCGAAGTTTGATTATGGGAACTCCGGCTAAAGTGATTCGGGAATTGACCGATGAAGAGGTCGCAGAACTCTATGCTTCCGCCAAACGGTATGTCGCATTTAAAAACAACTATCTGTAAAGGGATCCTATGTACCAAACTATCCAAAAAACCATTCGAGATATACTGAGTCCGAAAGTTTTAGCTTTTATTCTGAAAATAGGATTGGCTTCTATTGCTGTTTGGGTTGCGGTGCTTTGGATATTTTGGGATAGTTTTGAAAGCTTCATCACCTCTTATCTGACATGGATGCCGTGGGAGTGGATGCAGGAAAGTGTGGCATATATCGCCGCTTTACTTGTCGGATATACTTTGATCATTGGTACGGTTTCGCTTCTGACTTCCCTCTTGAGTGAAAAACTGCTGATTGAGTTGGCTCACAAACACTATCCGACACAAAAGGTTCATGCCTCCCCTTCCATGACCGGTTCAGTGATGGTCACGATCAAAGCTACCTTGATCTTTTTGATACTCTTTCTTGTACTTTTTCCGCTGATATTTGTACCCTTTTTAGGACAGGTGGTGATGCTCTATCTCTGGTCGATACTCCTCAAAGCCCCAACAGTCCATGATGTAGGCGGACTCTTTATCACCGACCAACAGCTACTCAAAGCCAAAAGCAAACACTCAACCCTCATTGCGATGATCGCTTCCCTCTTCAACTATATTCCGCTTCTGAATATTTTTGCACCGATTTTTGCTCAGATTCTCTTCTTGCACCACCTGCTTCAAAGTAAAATTTAATATTTTTTTAAGCTTTATCTACCTTCCTTAATATTTTTACACATTTTTATGTTAAAATAGAATAAAAAAGAAGGAAGTGTGATGAAGTATCTACATCTTTTATCCCTAATCTCTATTTTAATGCTAAGTAGCGGTTGTGTTGAAAAACAACCAACTACATCCTCAACATCAAGTTCAACACTGCCATCTATTATTCTTTCGGCAGATGATAGTACAACCAATTATCCCTCTGATGTTCTATTTGATGCCAGACAGCTTTACAGCTCCTCTTTAGGGGGTGCCTATGCTAACAATAATACCTTGCATCAATTCATTAATGAGATGATCAACAAATACCATTTTAACCGCAGCTATCTCTATGGTGTCTTTTCCAGTGTCACACGTGACACCCAAGCCCTTCAGAAATATAATGTCTATAAAACCGGCAAACCGATTGCCAAAGCAACACAACCCGGTGACTGGGATAAGTATCGGGCTCAATTTCTTACCGATGCCCGCATCAGTAAAGGGGTGGAGTTTTGGAAAGAGAATCGTTACTATTTGGAAAAAGCGGCTCATCAATACGGGGTCGCTCCTGAGTATATAGTTGGTATTATCGGAGTCGAGACCAATTTCGGCAGATATACCGGTACCCACAGTGTGTTGAATGCCTTAACGACACTTTCAATCGAGTTTAGAGATCGTCAAAAGTTCTTTACCAATCAATTAGAAAATTATCTCTTGCTTACCGCAGATCAAAAACTTGACCCGCGTGCAATAAAAGGTTCTTATGCCGGTGCGTTTGGTCTGGCTCAATTTATGCCAGACTCCTTTAGAGACTATGCAGTTGATCATGACGGTAATGGACAGATCAATATTTTCACCAAAGCCGATGCCATCGGTAGTGTCGCAAACTTCTTCGTCAAAAAAGGAAAATGGAATCCTCAGATTCCCGTAGCCATTCCCGTCAACTATTCCAAAGCACGTTTTTCCGGGCTATTAACAGGAAGAACTACCAGTTATAGCCAAAGTCATCTCAGTGGCTTAGGTATGCGTCCGGCTGCCAATTTTTACGGTTATACTGGGAATGTAGCATTGATTAGCCTCAACCGCTATAATCGAGATGAACTCTGGTGGGGTACTCCGAATTTTGTAGCCATTACCAAGTATAATCCGCAAGAGTATTATGCGATGGCGGTACACCAATTAGCTCAAGCGGTTCGGTTCAGCTACTATCAACAAAGCCGATAAATCAATTGGACTCCAAGACCTTTTCCAGTGTATACTTCAGGTCTTCGTCCAACTCCAAAGATTTTAACATCCATTTAATATAGCCGATATCTTTACGAGCGATATCGGTTATATCCTCCCCTTTATACTTACCAAACTTAAAAGTTTTCAGTTCAACCGGTTTCTGTGTCAACTCTTCAAGCTTCTCCATTGGATGAGCAGCAGGAAACTGTTTTTTAACCTCAGCCACCAATTTAGAGAGCAGCAGTTTCATCACTAAGACATCACCGATCGCATCATGAGCTTTGATGGTAATATTATGTTTTTGTGCCTCTTTGGTCTCCTCTTTATAGAGATCCAAGGCATACCGAAAATACTGTAATCGGTGATACGGAAAGTCCGGGAAAAGATGCTTAGAACAACGCAAGGTATCAATCAACTTCATTTGACTTTTAAATCCCTCTTTGCTCAACATACCCAAATCAAACGGGAGATTATGAGCAATCAGATAATTATCGACTTGGTTCAACCCTTGTAACACCTGATAAAATTGCGTCTCTTGAAACTTTTTTTTGCCTTCTATCTGTTCTGGTGTGATATTATGTACCTCCATCGCTTCTAATTTGATGGGAATATCGGTTGAGCAGAGTTCATCATAGACTTCAATGGTTCCGCTGCCATCAACAATCATCGCACCAATTTGAATGATGCGATCTTCTGTTTGATTACCGGTTGTCTCCGTATCGAAGAGTACATATTTGATCATGTTGATTTCCTATTTCTTAAATGTTTGATATACCAATAGAGGCGTTTGATCGTAATCATAAATTTACTCTCTTCGGCAAAATATTTTATTTGGATCGCTCTACTTATTACTTTAATCTTTTGCTTGGTTGCATGAACAATCTTGATACTCGACTGGTACATTTCACGTGCTTTGATCCATGCGATTCCCCGCATCAACTGCCCGTATGCCCAAGCGAACCAACCAAAACTGAGCAGCTTCTCTTTACTGATCCGAAAAAGCCAAAAAGTAAAGGCCGCAATAGGAATTTTACTCGCATATAGCATCACACCCGACCAAAATTTACCCTGTACAAACAGTATCCCGGCAAAGAGACCCGAAATCTCTACCCCCAATAACATCAAAGTGAAAAGTACCAAAATGATATACCGGTTGAGTTTATTTATTTTGCTTTGAAGTGTTTGAAGAATACGAAAGGATTGTATATATTGGTAGATAGGCAGTGCAATCTCTTCCCAAATAATCTCTTCAAACAGAATAAAAAGAAAAACCAGCGAAAATTGAACAAACGATAAAAGTTTTCGTGCTTTTTTTTGAAGCAGTAACAAAAGATAAGCCTTGAGTATTTTTGTGGGAAATTATAACATAATCAAGTAAAATTATTTATAAGAAGAAGAGGGATTGACCCTCTTAAAGGAGTGTGAGAAACAGAGTCTCAGAAAGAAATTACTTTCTTCTAAGCTCTTTAATTCTAGCTTTTTTACCTCGAAGCTCTCGAAGATAGAATAGTTTTGCTCTTCTTACTCGTCCTCTTCGAAGTACTTCGATACTCTCGATTGAATCAGAATAGATTGGGAAAATTCTCTCTACACCAACTGAGTTTGCTCCAATCTTTCTAATGTTCATTGTTCTACCGGTTCCTTGACCTCTAAGAGCGATGCAGATACCTTCAAAGTTCTGTACTCTCTCTTTGTCACCCTCTTTAATTCGTACCGCAACTCTTACGGTATCACCAGCTCTAAACTCAGGAACATTTTTGCTCTCAGTTTGTGCTTTTTCGAAACTTTCAATATACTTGTTTCTCATTTTTTTACCTTTTATTGATTTCTCTCACTCAATTTGAGTTCTTTATACATATCTGGCCGGAAGTATTGTGTCTTGCACTTCGCCATCGCATTTTTTAAGTCCGAGATTTTAGCGTGATTTCCCTTTAAAAACTCTGATGGAACTTCACTTTTATTGTAAATTTTAGGTTTACAAAAGGAAGGTGCTTCCAATGCACTAGACTCAAAACTTTCGATACTTAACGAATCACTATTTCCTAAGACACCCTCTACATTTCTAGCAATTGCATCACACATCACCATCGAAGCCAACTCCCCACCGGTCAGGATAAAATCCCCGATAGAAAAAAGCTCGTCGGCACACTGCTCAATAAAACGTTCATCCATACCTTCATAGCGTCCTGAAACAAAGACCACATGATCTTGTTCAGCTAACCGTTTTGCATCACACTGCTTAAAAGGTTTCCCCACCGGTGTAGCCACAATGATATGGGCATCAGGCGAACTGTTCTTAATCGCTTCTACCGAATCAAAAAGCGGCTGCGGCATCATCAGCATTCCTGCCCCGCCACCAACCATCGGCTGATCTACTTTTTGATGCTTATTGGTAGTATAGACACGAGGATTGAGATAATCCACTTCAATCTCTCTGCTTTCAATCGCACGGGAGAGAATAGAATCGGAAAAATATCCCTCAATAATATTCGGAAAAAGGGTCACAAATGTAAACTTCATGCCCTATTAACTCGCCTCTAATAGCTCTTTGGCATCCACAACACGAATCACTTTGGCATCGGTATCCGCTTCAATCACATAACGATCAATATAGGGAACCAAAAAACTTTTAGGTAGTCCCGCTTCAACCAGTTTGGCATCGGTATCGATAAAGAGATAGTTAATATCGGCGATCCGCTGAATCTCCGCCACTTTGCCCAATCGCTCATCCGCTTCGATTAGATCACACCCCTCGATATCAAACCAAAAGTGTTCTCCCTCTTTGAGGATACACCGCTCTTTGGTCTCTTCTTCGGTGGCATAGAGCTTGGTATTGGTTAGCTTCTTCGCGATATCAGGTTCCTCATATCCTTTGAACGCAATCATACCGCGTTGAAGATTGATACGGCTGATCTCCAGTTTACCGGAGCTGCTGTCAAAACTATATCCTACTTGGAACTGTTCTGGAAAGTCTGTATGTAGATGAAGTTTCAGGTCGCCGTGCAGTCCGTGGGTTTTACCCACCTGAGCGACCATAAAGCGTTTTGGCTTTGCCATATATTATCGTTTAGCCTCTACGTTAACTCGGTAATTGGATCCGCCTTTGGCTTTGCATCCTGAGATTACCGTTTTAATCGAATTGATCATTCGTCCCTCTTTACCGATGAGTTTACCCACATCTTCCGGATTGGCAGTAATGGTAATCTCATCATAGTTCTCCTCCAAAGGCTTGATCTCTACAAAGATATCCTCTGGATAGCTGACTAAAAGCTTGGTATATTCAGCGACGAATTGCGTAACCATAATCGATTATTTTCCTGTAATTTTTTTCACGGTGTCACTCATCTGTGCACCAACGCTCAACCAGTAGTTTAGTCTCTCTTCGTCAACTTTTACGGTTTTGTCTGAATCAATTGGGTTATAGTAACCGATTGACTCGATCCAACCACCGTCTCTTCTTTTTCTACTGTCTGTTACGACGATTCTATAAAAAGGTTTTTTCTTTTTACCCATTCTTGTTAATCTGATTGCTGTCATCTTTTTTCCTTAATGATTATTTCTTTATATTTCAGCGAGGTTTTACTACTCCCAAAAATGCAACGCTATCCTCTGATACGGTTAACTACGCCGTCAATATGACCCGTCACATGAGTCGTCTGCTGAAGACGACTAAAACAAGCACTGACAACTATCTTTAATGACTGAGACACTCATCAACACTTTTTGGAGCTGAATTCTATCATAGAGAAGTTTATAAAAAGCATAATCGAAAATAATTTTTGGTGCGATAAATTGCAGGGTGCAATTTATCGCGGTATTCTGCCGCCCTGCATCTGCCGAATCATCTCTTGCATCTGCTTCATGCCGCCTTTTCCAGAGAGCTGTTTTGCCATTTTCCCGGCATTTTTAAACTGCTTCAATACCCGGTTGACTTGCACTTGGCTCAATCCCGATCCGGCAGCGATTCTTCGTTTCCGCGTATTGTTAAGCAGATCCGGGTTCTCTCGCTCTTTACGCGTCATAGAGCTGATCATCGCCTTAATTGCTTTGACCTCTTGGGAGTTCTCCAGATCCATATCTCCGATCTGTTTTGCCATCCCGCTCATCCCCGGGATCATACTCATAATCGATTTCATCGATCCCAACTTTTTCATCGACTCCATCTGTTCAAGGAAGTCGTTGAAGTTAAATTGACCTTTTTTAATTTTAGAGGTGAGCTGTTTGGCTTTTTTCTCATCAATGACATTGGCGGTCTTTTCGGCTAGGGACTCTAAATCCCCTGCCCCCATCAATCGAGAAGTAATCCGATCCGGGATAAAAGTCTCCAAATCCGGCATCTTTTCACCCGAACCGATAAATCGAAGCGGTACCCCAACTTGACTGGCGATACCAAGTGCAACCCCACCCTTGGAGTCCCCATCAAATTTACTTAGGACTACACCGGTGATACCGATCTTCTCTTTGAAGGTTTGAGCCGTTCGTACCGCATCCATCCCAGTCATCGCATCGGCAACATAGAAAAGCTCATCCGGATCGGCGATCTTTTGAACCTTTGCCAGCTCTTCCATCAACTCCTCATCAATGGCTAATCGACCGGCGGTATCGATTAAGACCACATCATAAAGCTCTTTCTCCCCTTTAGCCAATGCCTGCTTCACAATCTGCTCTGGTGTTGCACTCTCATCGGCGACCAAGGTCACACCGATCTGCTCACAAATCTGCCGTAACTGCTCTACCGCCGCCAAACGCTGTAAGTCAGCCGCTGCAACAAGAACCTTTTTCTTTCGCTGCTCTTTGAGATAATACGCCAGCTTCCCGGTAGTCGTTGTCTTACCTGAACCTTGCAAACCGATCATGAGTACGACCGTCGGTGGCTTGGAAGCAAAAACAAATCCTTGATTCCCTTTGGCAGTAAGGATTTTCTCTAACTCACTCTGCAATGCTTTGAGAAAATTCTCTTTCCCAATACCTTTTTCTTTGGTCTCTTTCTCAACGGTAGCCAGCAAATCTTTGACCACTTTGTGGTGAACATCGGCTTTTAGTAGGGATTTTTTCAGCTCAGCAATGGCTTTTTTAAGGGCTTTTTCATCGTCATAAAAACGAATCTTATCTATCGCCCCTCTAAAACTACTTGTTAGGGTATCAAACATTTTATCTCTTTTAAAGTTATTTAGGAAGCAGAGGCTTTAGCCCTGAAAAAGGCGAAACTAAAGTTTTCGCTTCCTATATTTTTCACAAATTTATCGTTGGGATTATAGCAAAATGGACTTAATAACCTGAGTTCGACGGGATATCATAGTCACAGCTTTACGAGGTTTTTTGTAGGCAAAGTCAAATTTTTGCGGGACTAACGAGTTAATTCAAAAA
>JACXUN010000067.1 GCA_014763905.1 Campylobacterales bacterium | reverse complement strand
TAAGAGACAACTTTTTTGATATGGGGAAAGGCGTGATAGAGATAGTAGTAAAATTTTCGTGCTTTATTACCGGAAAACTCTGGGTGCAATAGATCATCCCGTTTGATATAGATAGGATGATTTTGGAAGTCTATTTTCTCAATAGGTGAGTTGGTTACAATATCTGAATCAATGTAGGGTGCGTTTTCCAACGCACCATTATACGGCATATTAGTTCCGATCGATACAGTTGAGATCGTTATACGCCTGCTCCAATCGTGCTACTACCGAAAGTTCACCTTCTCGAAGCCATTTTCGCGGATCATAATATTTTTTATTCGGTTTATCTTCCCCTTCCGGGTTACCGATCTGTCCTTGAAGATACGCATGGTATTGATGCTCATATTTACGTACCCCGTCCCAGAATGCCCATTGGGTATCGGTATCGATGTTCATTTTGATCACCCCGTAGCTGATCGCTTCACGAATCTCTTCGAGTGTACTTCCCGAACCGCCGTGGAAAACAAAATCCACCGGTTTATCCGCCGTGCCGAACTTCTCTTGGATATACTTTTGAGAGTTGTCAAGGATAATTGGAGTCAACACCACATTCCCCGGTTTATATACCCCATGTACGTTTCCGAATGAAGCCGCAATGGTAAACATATCCGACACCTCTTTAAGCTGCTCATACGCATAAGCAACCTCTTCTGGTTGGGTATAGAGTAAGGCATTGTTGACATCGGAATTATCCACACCATCTTCTTCCCCACCGGTTACCCCCAATTCTATCTCTAGGGTAATCCCGATTTTACTCATTCGCTCCAGATAGGCTTTACAGGTAGCGATATTCTCTTCAATCGGCTCCTCGGAGAGATCGAGCATATGAGAAGAGAAAAGCGGTTTGCCGTATGCCTCAAAATGTTTTTCACTCGCCTCTAATAATCCATCAATCCACGGCAACAACTCGCGTGCCGCATGGTCGGTATGTAAAATAACCGGTACTCCGTATGCTTCAGCCATCGTATGCACATGTTGAGCTCCTGAGATGGCTCCTAAAATAGCTTTTTTATCACTTTTCAGTCCCTTACCGGCATAGAAATCAGCACCCCCGTTTGAAAACTGGATAATAATCGGTGATTTGACTTTTGCTGCGGCTTCAAGTACCGCATTGATGGATGATGTTCCTACTACATTGACCGCAGGAATAGCAAAACCGCTCTTTTTGGCGATTGTAAAGAGCTTCTGGACTTGATCACCGCTTAAAACACCGGCAGGAAGTGTATCTAAAACTTTTTGAACCATATTCATTCACCTTTGAATTTTTTTTATTATTTTATAGTAATTTTGGCAGATTTTCGTAAGTTTTGGCTTAAGCTGTTCAGGTTTTGCTTAAACTTTTTGAGCTTTAGTGTTCGGCTTATATTATCTTTAACCGTATCATACGGAATAAGACCGGCTGGACGTTTATCGGTTAGATAGATGACATGATAACCGAACTGCGTTTTGACCGGTACTGTACTGATCTGCCCCTTTTCAAGAGCCAATGCCGCTTCCGAAAACTCCGGTACCATCTGATCCTCGTTAAACCAGCCTAAATCTCCACCGTTGAGACCGCTCGGTCCGGTTGATCTGGTTTCTGCCAGCTCGATAAATTTGGCTTCTAAGTCGGGACACTTTTGAAGCTCTTTGATAATTTCTATCGCTTCCGCTTCAGTGCTGACCAAAATATGCCGTGCCGAAGCGGCAGCTGACTGCTTAAACTGACTACTATGCTCTCGATAATAGCTTCGCATCTCATCATCATTCACCGCTATCGCTTCGAGACGTTTTTTCATCCAGATATCCAGCATCAAATTCTCTTTGGCTTTCTCCAGTGCGGCTAAATAGTCGGCATCTTCATAAATTTTTTCCGATTTTGCCACATTAAGATAAAGAGCACGGTCAATCAGATGATCCAGTACCTGCTGCTTCTGCTCACTATTCATATCGGTGTAATTGGCACCGGGCAGACTTTTGGCAACAAACTCATTCACCTCATCTTGCATAATATCAGTCTCATTAACCGTTGCGACTACACCATCCGCCGAAAGATTCAAAGGGAAAAGAAACGACACAAGCAATACAGAGTAGACAGATCTCATCTTTTATAATTCCTTGCTATTAACCTGAGTTTTATTTATTTAAAACTTAAGTTAATCAATTGATATAAACATATTTTAACCATTGTAGCCTAAAATGATAAACAGTTTGTAAATGAATTTTATCTTAATTTAAGTGTTGAAGACTACTATAACAGAATGAAAAAGATTAAACCTGCAACCAAAAAAGAGATCGAAGCGATCAAAGCACTCTTTATCGAAAACTATCCAAACTCTGTTACCGAACTAGAATACAAAAACCTTTATGAACTCCTCATTGCGGTAATGCTGTCGGCTCAATGTACCGATAAGCGAGTCAATATCATTACTCCGGCACTCTTTGAAGCCTATCCCGATCCGGTTTCCCTCGCCAATGCCGATCTCCATGATGTCAAAGCGTTGATTAACACCTGCTCGTTTTTCAATAATAAAGCCAAAAATCTACTCAAAATGGCACAAAGTGTCGTCGAAAATTATAACGGAGAGATTCCATTAGAACGGAATGAACTGGTCAAACTCGCCGGTGTCGGACAGAAAACCGCCAATGTGGTCATGATCGAATACGCCGGAGCCAATCTTATGGCGGTCGACACCCACGTCTTCCGCGTCGCCCATCGATTAGGACTGAGCAATGCGACCACTGCCGTCAAAACAGAAGAGGAGTTGACCAAAAAGTTCAAAACCGATCTCCACCGACTACACCAAGCGATGGTACTCTTCGGACGCTATCGATGCAAAGCAGTCAAACCGGAGTGTGCAGGGTGTTTTATGGAAGCTTATTGTAAGACCAAGGAGACTTTTAAGGTGTAAGTTGGGCTCCTCCTCATCTCGACCCACTGTTAAAACCCCGCAAAATGCCAAGCTGCCACCTGCTGCTCTGGAATCTTCTGCCCTATCTCTTCAAAGCAATGAATCTTATCCGTTGCGTCAAGTCTGCTGACCTCTTTGGGATGGATATGATTCACTCCCAAGGCGTTGAGTCCCTTTTGATTCAGCTCCATATTGTACCGCAGATAGGTGAAGAGCTTTTCATCGATACATCCGGCTCCGGTGGCGGCTTTGAGATCGCTGATTTCGCGGTCGAGGGGTTTTCCCCGGCTAGGCAGTTGCCGAAGACTCGACAGAGCATGTCTTGTTGATATCCCGTCGAACTCAGGTTATATCTTTTTATAATCGATCTTTTTTTAGACACTGAACTTCCAATTTGGTATCTATATCCACCAATACAAATCGATCCTCGACCTCAATTTGATTTAATGTTGTATGCTGACCCTTCCTCGTCACCTCAGCCCATCCGGCTTTCTGTTTCAATTTTGGGTCATAGAGTTTTATCTTTTGAGCCAGTGTATCCAGCTGGTGTTCTTTGAGACGTAGGCTCTGGTCAAAACTTCCTTTGAGTTGTTCGCTCAACGGTTTAATTTGGGTTTCAAACTGCGTCATCTTATAGTGCATCGTTCGTTTAAACTCCTCAGTTAATCGTTCAAATGCCTTCTCCACCATCCCCATACGATTCATAATCGAGTTACGCTGCATCTCCTGAGCCAAAGATTTAAGCTGTATCGATTTATTGGCGATGATCTGCTGTATCACCCGAGCATACCGCTCTTCCAACTCACTCAGGGTATACAGAACCTCCTGATGATCCGGCAAAATCATCTCCATAGCAGCACTCGGTGTCGGAGCCCGAAGATCAGCGACAAAGTCACTGATCAAAACATCCACCTCATGTCCCACCGCAGAGACCACAAAAGTATCAAGCTGATAGATTGCATCGGCAACGATCTCCTCATTGAACGCCCACAAATCTTCTTGACTTCCACCGCCGCGACCAACGACTATCGCATCCACCCCTAAGCTGTCGGCATATTTCAATGCTTCGGCAATCTGTGAAACCGCCCGCTCTCCCTGCACCAAAGTATCAATGACGATCACCTCCAGCAGCCGCCACCGCTTCTGGATAATCTTAAGCATATCCTGCAACGCCGCACTTTTGGAGGCAGTGACTAATGCAATTTTGCGAATGATTTTCGGCTTCGGTTTTTTATGACTTGGATCAAAGTATCCCTTCTCTTGGAGTTTCTTTTTGAGTTGTTCATATGCCAGTGCCAATGCCCCCTGTCCATACGGTTCGATATTTACCGCATAGAATTGATACTCCCCCCGAGGGGTATAGACCGATACGGAACCCTGCACAACGATATGTTGACCCTGTTCCAACCGAAATTTCAATCGACTCGCATTGGAGCGAAACATCACACATTTGATACTGCTCTCTTGATCTTTGATGGAGAAATAAACATGCCCAGAGTTATGATAGGTCACCGATGCGATCTCCCCCTCGACCATAATGTGCATAAAGGTGGTTTCTAGGAGGGATTTGATTTTGGTATTAAGCGAGGTGACGGTCATCGCGGATTGGTTCATCGATGGGCTCCTTCGTCTGATTGAATATTCAAAACTACTCCCAATTTGATTATTTGAAAGGTCTAAAGTATAACCTATTTCATCTTATTTTCTATCCAATTTACACCCCTCCATTATTTACATTATGATTACTCTATGAAAAACCTCGTAAAACTGTGACTATAATACTCCGTCGAACTCAGGTTAGAAAGACGGATCGGGGAAAATTAGGAACCGATGGTTTTAGCCTTGCTTTGTTCGGGACTGAAGTCTCCGATTCCTAAATCAAGAAGTCTAATAGTAGATGTTTGCTATACTTCCACCAAGAATTAAGCTGAATAACCTTCAGGTTAACAGCAAAGGAAATAGATGTTTGTAGATAGTGTAGACTTAATGGTCAGTTCCGGTAAGGGCGGGGCGGGGTGTGTCTCGTTTCGTGCGGAGAAGTTTGTTATCAAAGGAGGACCGGACGGCGGTGACGGCGGTAAAGGCGGTTCGATCTATTTTAAAGTAGATAACAATACCGATACCCTCTCAGCCCTCCGAGGACGTAATCATATCAAAGCCGAAAACGGAAGACCGGGTGAAGGGCGTAACAAATTTGGACGCAAAGGCAAAGATACCACCATTATCGTACCTCCGGGAACGCAAGTGGTAGATGTAGAGAGCGGTGAAGTGGTTTTGGATTTGGTAGAAGAGGGAGAGAAGGTACTCTTCCTAGAGGGGGGCAAAGGCGGACTGGGAAACCCGCACTTCAAAAGTTCAACCAATCAACGCCCGACCTATGCCCAACCGGGATTGCCGGGTATCACTAAAGAGGTACGATTGGAGATGAAACTGATCGCTGATATCGGTCTGGTCGGTTATCCAAGTGTCGGTAAATCCACCTTGATCTCAACTGTCTCCAATGCCCGTCCGAAGATTGCCAGCTATGAGTTTACGACACTCGTACCCAATCTGGGTGTAGTGCCGATCGGGGAGTTTGACTCCTTTTTGATGGCGGATATTCCGGGGATTATCGAAGGAGCGAGTGATGGTCGCGGATTGGGATTGGAGTTCCTCAAACATATCGAGCGGACGAAAACCTTGCTGATTATGGTCGATATCGCCAACTATCGTGAGATGAAATATCAATATGAGACCCTTTTGGTAGAGCTTCAACGTTATTCGAGTGAGTTGGTGAAGCGTCATTTCGCCGTTGCGATTACCAAATGCGATGTATTTGATGTCGAAGCGTCGAACGAATTGATCGGTAAATTTTTGGAAGATATCGGACTCCAGCCGAATGAGACCCTGAGCAAATACAAAGCCAATGCCAACTACCTCTCATACGGTTTCCAAGAGGATTTCGGTGTGAAATTGCCTGAGAACCAGCCGCTGTTTGTCCTGCCGATCTCTGCGGTTTCGCATCTTAATACCGATGCATTGCGTTATGCACTCAAAGGTTATGTCGACAGCGTCAAAGCGGCGGAGGAGCCTGAAGCCTAATGCCGTGCAAACGTATTGTGATTAAAGTGGGTTCCCACGTTTTGACAGAAAAAGGGGAAGTGGCGAGAGACCGGATGCGTGATCTGATTGATCTGATCGTCGCATTGATGGAGCAGGGAGATGAGGTGATTCTCGTCAGTTCCGGAGCCGTTTCGGCAGGCTATACGGTACTGCCGTTAGATAAAAAAAGTGTGGGCAACAAACAGGTGCTAGCGGCTATCGGACAGCCACTATTGCTCAAAATGTATCAAGAGAAGTTCTCGGAATATCATATTATCTGTTCGCAAATTTTGCTCACGGCAGCCGATCTGGATTCCAAGAAGCGAACCCATCTGGCACAGATGACCATCAACAACCTCCTCACCAACCGCGTTGTGCCGATCATCAACGAAAACGACGTAGTAGCAACCGAAGAACTGGTGTTTGGAGACAATGATCAGCTCTCTGCGTATGTGGCTCACAATTTCGATGCCGAACTGCTGGTCATCCTCTCCGATATCGACGGCTATTATGATAAAGACCCGAGAAAATACAGCGATGCTAAAGTCCTCCAAGAGGTTTCAAAAATCACGAATGAAGAGTTAGAAGCCGCCCCCAGTGCCAACAATGAGTTTGCCACCGGCGGTATCGTCACCAAGCTCAAAGCCGCACACTTTTTACTGGAAAACAACCGCAAAATGTTCTTGGCTAGCGGATTTGGATTGGATGTTGTACGGAGCTTTCTACTCCATGGAGAGCAGAAGGGCGGGACGCTTTTTCAAAAGGTTTGAGTCTGATTTATAACTTTTACTGTGTCGGGACAAGACCCGGAAATAGATAAGAAGCAAAAACGCGTTAAACTTTAATCGAATAGGGCTTTTAGGTGTGGTTGACTCAATATAGTCTAATGCTAAAAGTTCTTTAATGAGAGTAGATGCCGTTCTGTCTTTACTTCCTATCACCTCTTTAACTTTTCCCCGAGGAAGCTCCCCGACTGCCATAGGTTTGAGTATCGATGGATAAGCTCTTCATTAGAAAGAGTTGTATTATTACGAATAAATTTTGTTGAAGCTTATAAACCTGAGTTCGACGGGATATCCCGCCTCAGCAAGTTCGAGATCGATCAACCGCTACGGGTCTCTTTTTCGCTGAGTCCTTTGACGGTGACGGTATGCTCTTTTTTATCTGCGGTGTGGGTTTGCTGTTGGAGCTTTTCGATCTCGGCTTGGAGCTGAGCGTTTTCGGCTTCGAGCCGCTCCTGCTCTTGGCTCTTGGCGATGATCTCCGCTTGGGTCTTGCGTCTGCCGTGCCGCACCAGTTGGCTCACGTCATACTCTCCCTCGACGGTATAGCCGCTATAGACCTCGACCATCTAGCGTTGGAATTGGTAGAGGCATTGATTGGCGTATCGGCTATTATCAGCGGTGATCGGTTTGTCGGTATGGACGGCTTTGTTCCCCAGTTTCCGCACGAAATGCAACGCATCGATTATATCATGTGGCAGGATATCGACGAAATTAGGGTGATTGAGAGACTGATCAGATCGGCATTTTTGGCAAACTTGCGATCCAATTCAGGGTCGATCTTGATAGATAAACTTGATCGTCGTCTCTAACGTCTGCCGAGAACAGATAGCGGAGATATCAGGGTCTTCGACGGCATACATTTCCGATTTGACGGCGTTGCTTTTGAGTGTTTCAAATTCATGTACCAGAAATGCAAAGTTGCTCATGGTTACCCTCGTTCTTCTGTGAAGTAGATTATTTTATAAAAGTTTATGCAATCTCGATAAACCGACCATAAAAAATTCAAGAGCTGTTGGGTGGGCGTAGGG
>JACXUN010000290.1 GCA_014763905.1 Campylobacterales bacterium | reverse complement strand
CTTATGATATAATTTAGATAAAAAATATAAAGATATTTTTATATTTTACGTTTATCGTGAAATTGATAATCGTCGAGCGTATCGAAAGGATATCTGGTTGTTGTCTAAAATTTTTGTCTTATTTTGTATGGTTATAGGTGTTATCAGTACACTTCACGCTCAATTGTATCAAGATTGGCGATTACTGTACCAAGATTCGCAAGGGAAGATTGAGACCGTTTTTGATCAGCAACTTGACCAAGGAGCGAAAGTCTTTTAATTTTTTGCGGGTGGAGTAGGTGATGGGGTTATAGAATCTTATGTTATAATGCATCTAAAAAGCGTTAAAATGGCTCCTCTTTCTCAAACAAAACAATTTCATAATGATGCATTGAATAGAAAAGAGAGAACTTTTGGTTTATTGGAGAACAAAGGTTCTTTTTTGATAAAAGAGAATTTTTCTATGAGTGATGAAGCATTATTGCATGTTGATATTGATCAAGAGGTATTTAAAGCAAAAGACAGAGAAAATAATGAACATCATATTCGGTCCCGTAAACTCCCGCCGTTTCGGCAAATCCCTCGGTATTGACCTAAGTCCCTCTAAAAAACAGTGTAACTTTGACTGTCTCTATTGTGAACTCGAACCGGCAAAGACGGTAGATCACTATGAGGAGATCGTGAGTGTTGAAGCAATTATTGATGCGTTACAAATTGCACTCAAAACACATCCAGATATCGATGTGATCACCGTAACGGCGAATGGAGAGCCGACGCTTTATCCGCATCTGTCGGAGCTGATGGATGCGATTAATGTCATCAAAGGCAATATCCATACCTTGATACTTTCCAATGGCAGTACGATAGATGATCCTACCGTGCAAGCAGCATTGATGAAGTTTGATACGGTGAAGCTCTCGCTGGATTGTGCGACGGATAAATGTCTCAAGAAATTGGATCGGGCTCATAGCGGTATTACAATTAATAATATCAAATCGGGGATGCTGACATTCCGAGCAAAATATGACAAACCGTTGATTATCGAGATTTTGATGGTCAAAACCATTAATGATAAAGCCGAAGAGATTGAAGCACTCAATGCCTTTTTATTGAAATTACGACCAACCCGTATCGATATTGGAACCATTGATCGACCGCCGGCGTATAAAGTAGAAGCGTTGAGTTATGAAGCATTACGTGAACTCTCATTACAGTTTGATAGTTCCTTACCGATCTATATCGCATCACGAAAAAAGGTGACGCAAAAACCTTCACATTATACCGAAGAGGAGATACTTGATACGATCAAAAAGCGTCCATTGACACAAGAGGATATCGAAGTACTTATGGATGAGGAGAGTCGAGAGTACGTACAGCGTTTGGTGAGGCAGAAGCGGTTAGAGGTGGTAAATAGCAGCGGTTATGACTTTTTTGTCGTAAAATCGTGAAAAAAAGCCTTAAAAACTCTTGACTTTAAAGAGTTTTTTGCCTATAATCTCACTCCACAAATCAAGAGGATTTGTGGAGTGTTCCGGATTAGCTCAGCGGTAGAGTAGGTGACTGTTAATCACTTGGCCACTGGTTCGAATCCAGTATCCGGAGCCAGTATAAAATTGTCTTCATCAGACGGCTCATGTGACTATCACATTATTTGAGTTTCAAACTCTTACTTTCATTTGTTCCGGATTAGCTCAGCGGTAGAGTAGGTGACTGTTAATCACTTGGT
>JACXUN010000066.1 GCA_014763905.1 Campylobacterales bacterium | reverse complement strand
AGTGAACCTGATGAGTCGGAAAGGTTACGTGTCGAAATCAATGGCAGTAATTTTTTAAGACCGATTGAGACATCAGAGTTTAAAGAAATTGGTGCTTATGCACAATTATGATGAATCGAATTTTTGATCTTTTCAAACGCCTCGATTAACTCTTGATCCTCACTCTGGATGGTGAACTCGCCTAATGCCATCTCACTATAATGGGGGATCGTATCCTCGGGTTCCTCCTGTTTGATGATGCTTCTGTATTTAGAGTTGAAGAGGATAACTTTTTCTGCTTTTACACTTTTGCATCTTTTATCTTGATTTGACAAAAGTGTTAATAAATTTTTTAATAAATCTACATTATAATGAAGTTCCATTTTGAATCCGGGGTGCGAAAGAGCGATAAATAGGGTATTTTGGCGTATGTACACAAAGGCGATCGCTTTTTGATACCGAGGATTTAAGAGTGAAATAAACTTCTGATAGCAGTAGTGACTTTCAAGTGATCGAAACTCAGGGAGATGATGAATATGTTGCAGAATGGTCGACGCACTTTTCATTGGTTGATTATACCATTTTTTAGCTTGTTGCTGCTCACCGGATGCGGCTTCAAAGCGGATCCGTATTGGAATAAGAATGAGAAACAGGGGATAGGTAAAAGATGAAAAAATATGATGTCATTATTATAGGAGCCGGTATTGCCGGACTTTATGCTGCGATGAATATCCCAAAAAGCAAAAAAGTATTGGTCGTCTGCAAAGATATTCCGTGGGAGTGCAATACCTTTTATGCCCAAGGGGGGATCGTCACGGCACTAGATGAAAACGATATCTCCAGTCATGTCGAAGATACCATGGTCGCCGGTGCGTATCATAATGACCCAGAAGCGGTTGAGATTATGAGTCGAACTTCATTGGAGACGACCAAGGATATTATTGATCGGGGAATGGCATTTGATACCGATGAGGAGGGGCATCTTCTCTTTACGAAGGAAGCGGCTCACTCTGCCGATCGGATTATCCATGCCGGCGGCGATGCGACCGGTCGGTATATGCACCACTTCATGATGCTGCAAAACCAGCATAAGCTTCAACCCAATGTACTGGTCTATGATCTCTTGATCGAAAACGGAAAATGTTTTGGGGTCAAAGCCTTGGTCAAATACCAGCCGGAAACCTTTTTGGCGGATGATGTGATTATCGCATCGGGAGGAATCGGGTCACTCTATGCCTACAATACCAACTCTCGGACGGTCTCTTCGGATATACATGGGATTTGTGTCGAAAAAGGAATCGAACTGGCAGATATGGAGATGATGCAGTTTCACCCGACGGTTTTTGTCAAAACGCCGTTTGCCCGTAAACTGCTACTAACAGAAGCACTCCGAGGCGAGGGTGCTCATGTGGTATCGGAGGATGGACGGCGTTTCCTTTTTGATTATGATGAACGGGGAGAGTTGGCGAGTCGCGATATCGTGAGTCGGGCTATTTTTGATCATAAACGACAAACCGGTCAAGAGACCTACCTAGACTTTTCGATGTTTGAAGCAGATTGGTTTGCGAATCGATTCCCGAATATTACCCGGACTTTTGCGGGGTTGGGATATGAGTTCCCTAAAGATAGAGTTCCTATCTCGCCGGCATTTCACTATGCCGTAGGCGGGATCAAAAGTGATCTGAATGGCTGTGTCGAGGGGATTGAAGGGCTCTATGTGATCGGGGAGGCGGCTTCTACCGGTGTACACGGTGCCAACCGTTTGGCTTCCAACTCATTATTAGAAGGGATGGTATTTGCAAAACGGGCGGTTACCCATCTATTGAACAAAGATCAAAACAATAATCTCATCACACCGATTTTTGATAAGGTCTATCGCAATATTGTCCATCATGAAAAAGATAGAGTCTACAAACACAAACTGCGTAAAATTATGTGGGATGAGGTCGGTATCATTCGTACCAAAAAAGGACTATTGGAAGCCAAAAACTGTATCTATGATATGAAAAACCGAGAGATTGGAAGATTGCTAGAGCTGCGGCTCAATACGGCTTCTGCTATTGTTGAAGCGGCACTCAAACGTAAAAAAAGCCTCGGAACGCACTATATAGAAAAGTAATTATCAACAATTAATCACTATTCCCTGCAAAAGTAAAACTCAATGTGTTACCAATATACATGAGCTTTACCTTTTGGAACACTCTTGCCATGACATTATGAAGGTTTTGGACTTTTTACTATAATATTTATATATTAAAATCATTACACGGAGTTACAATGCACGGATTAGATTTAACCATGACATGGGTGGGCATACTCTCACTTATTATCTTTGTTACGGGTTATTACTTCATTGCAATGGAGGATAAATACTACATTAACAAAGCCAAACCGGCTCTTATGACCGGTACATTGATTTTTATGCTTATTGGTCTCTATTATACCATTAATGGATTAGATGGTAAGGTTTTACACCATGAGATAGAGATATTGATTTTTGAGATTGCCGGAATTTTCTTCTTCCTTTACGTGGCAATGACCTATATCGAAGCGATGATTGATCGACAGGTCTTTACGACACTGCGGTATAATCTTGTCTCCAAAGGTTACACCTATCAGAAACTCTTTTGGGTAACCGGTCTATTGGCGTTTTTTATCTCTCCGGTAGCGGATAACTTAACGACGGCATTGATCCTTTCGACAGTACTCTTAACAATTGATAAAGAGAATCATAAATTCTTGGTTCCGGGAGCTATTAATATCGTTGTTGCGGCGAACGCCGGAGGTGCTTGGTCACCGTTTGGGGATATCACGACTTTGATGGTATGGGTCGCCGGTAAAGGAAGTTTTACTGAGTTTTTATTCCTCTTTCCAGTTTCTTTCACTGGATGGGGTGTAACAGCATTGCTTTTATCACGTTATGTGCCTAACGGAAACCCACCATTTGCCAAAGATGAGGCAAAAGTAGAAATTTCACGTGGTGGAAAGATGATCATTGGATTGTTTGCCTTAACTATTATGTTTGCGGTTAGTGCGCATCAAGTGCTTCACCTTCCGGCGATGTGGGGAATGATGTTTGGTTTGGCAATTCTAAAGCTTTACATTTACTTCTTGAATCAAACCTCAACCAAAGAGGATGAAGTCAAACGAGAAAAGGTGAATGTATTTGCTTTTATCGCTAAAATTGAAAATGATACACTGCTTTTCTTTTTTGGTATCCTTGCAGCCATAGGCGGACTTCACTTCTTAGGATTCTTAGAGTATTTTACTGATCTGTATACGAAATTTGGAGCGACTCCAGTCAATATTGGTGTTGGATTCCTCTCAGCGATTGTTGATAACGTACCGGTTATGTCAGCCGTACTCAAAGCCAATCCGGACATGGGGGTTGATGCACAATCTCAGTGGATGTTAGTAACATTGACAGCGGGTATCGGTGGTTCCTTGATCTCATTTGGTAGTGCCGCCGGTGTTGGGGTTATGGGTAAACTTCACGGTATCTATACCTTCTCATCACATATGAAATTGGCGTGGACAGTATTAGTAGGATATATTGTTTCACTAATCATCTGGTATTTCCAGTTTGAGATGCTGGGTATCGGAGCCTAATTTTATTCTTTTTGTGGGCATCTTTGCCCACACTATTTTAAATAAAACTTGCTTCTTTCAATATTTCACTTTTTATTATCTTAAATATATTTTAAACCCAAATTATGCAATAGAAATATTATTCTATAACCACACATTATAGTTCTATCTTCAATTTTGAGTAATTCTTTTCATCTAAAGTGCTAAGTGTATTGAAAAGGAATTTGACTTTCTACATTTTCAAATAAACCCGGATTATGCAATAGAGTCCGGGTTCAACAACTAAGCACAAAGTTTTAGTTGTTGCCAATCTCCCTTCCCCCTCTCATCAAACATAGTGTATAATCACGAATTAATTATTAATAAGGAATACGCACATATGAAACAAGTACCCATTCTAGTTCTTGATTTTGGTTCGCAGTACACCCAGCTGATTGCACGGAAACTCCGTGAAAGCGGTGTCTATACGGAGGTCGTACCGTACCGTGAATCGATTGAGGATATCAAAGCCAGAAAGCCACAAGGGATTATCTTGTCCGGGGGGCCGGCTTCGGTCTATGCGGAGGATGCTTATAAACCGGATGACGGGATTTGGGAATTAGGTTTGCCGATTATGGGGATTTGTTACGGGATGCAGTTGATTACTCAGCATTTTGGCGGAGAGGTTGTGGCAGCGGATCACCATGAGTATGGCAAAGCCAGATTAACGATCGGAGATGCCGAGACACCGATTTTCAAAGAGATGACAAACGGTGAAGTGGTCTGGATGAGTCATGGAGATCGAGCTGAGAGACTGCCGGAAGGATTCAAAGTGATCGGTACCAGTGAGAACTCTCCGTATGCCGCGATCGCCAATGAATCAGCCAATATCTATGCCTTTCAGTTTCACCCGGAGGTACACCACTCGGTAGAGGGAACCAAACTGCTGAAAAACTTTGCGAAACATATCTGCGGATGTGACAGTACTTGGAATATGGGGTCATTTGCCAAAGAGAAGATTCGTGATATTCAAGCACAAGTGGGGAATAAAAAAGTCCTTTGCGGTGTGTCAGGTGGAGTAGACAGTTCGGTGGTAGCGGCTTTGCTTCATGAAGCGTTACCAAAAGAACAGTTGATCTGTGTTTTTGTGGATCAGGGATTGCTCCGAAAAGATGAAGCCGAGCAGGTGCAAGATATGTTCAAGCTCTTAGATATTCCGCTCATTACCGTAGATGCGAGAGAGGAGTTTATGGGTGCATTAGCCGGTGTAACCGATCCGGAGAAAAAGCGTAAAACTATCGGAGAGAAATTTATCGAGGTTTTTGACAAAGAGGCGAGTAAACATACCGATGTGAGTTTCTTGGCACAAGGAACCCTCTATACCGATGTGATTGAATCGGTATCAGTGAAAGGTCCCTCTAAAACCATTAAATCACACCATAATGTAGGAGGATTACCTGATTGGATGACCTTTGAGCTAGTCGAGCCGCTTCGAGAGATATTTAAAGATGAGGTACGAAAACTGGGTCTGGAACTGGGACTGCCGAAACACATGATCGAACGACACCCGTTCCCGGGGCCGGGACTAGCGATTCGTGTCATGGGTGAAGTGAATGAAGAGGCATTGAGACTAATTAGAGAATCTGATGCCATTATGCAGGAGGAGTTGAAAGCTACCGGATATTATGATAAAGTATGGCAAGCCTTTACCGTACTGCTGAATGTCCAATCAGTAGGGGTCATGGGGGACAACCGTACCTATGACAACACGGTTTGTATCCGAATGGTCGAATCGGTTGACGGAATGACGGCGACGTTTGCACATATCCCGCATGATGTACTCGAAGGGATGAGCCGGCGTATTATTAATGAGATCGATGGGATCAATCGGGTTGTTTACGATATTTCATCCAAACCGCCTGCGACAATTGAGTGGGAATAATTGAATCAACAAGGGAGTAGTATGATCAAAAAACTTTTAACAACAACACTTTTCGTTTCGGCATTGGGGTATGCCAGTATGCCGACGGTAAACTATGATGATCAGTTCGATAGTGCCGAGATCGATACGATCAATGAAAATATCGAGGAAGATGCCCTCTTAGGACTCAATCTGGAGAGTTTAACTTTCCAAGAAGAGACCGTCAAAACAGAGGATGGACAAGAGGTCAAAAAAAATGTCCCGGTTCAAAAAGTAGAGCATGGACAGGAGGTGGTCTACATCAATCGATTGATCAATCAAAACAGTGAAGCCAAACGAAACATCGTGGTCAAAAATCCAATTCCGTACGGAACCAAATATGTAATCGGTTCAGCTCTCTGCAATGAAGGATGTACGATACAGTATTCGAATGACAGCGGTATCACCCTCAATGGCAGTGAACAAGAAACAGACCTCTATAACTATATCGAGTTTCATTTCTTCCAAGTTCCGGCTAACAGTGAAGTAAGAATGGGATTTAGAGCGGTAGTGAAGTAGGAGTGTCTATAATTTAACATTAAGTACACAATTATAAAATATAATATAAGAAAATTTTAAAATTTAAATTCAGAAAGGGGGAAAGCGTTTTTTGGAAAATCTATTGGTCATACTGATTGTTACCATTGCTATCTCAACCATTATCAATGTCTTTTTAAAGAAATTTGATATCCCAACCGTTATCGGATACATCGCTACGGGATTGATTACCATGCAGATCTATAACTATGGTCTGCACTCGCAGGAGACTTTGTCGCATCTGGCAGAGTTCGGTATCGTCTTTTTGATGTTTACGATTGGATTGGAGTTCTCCATCGGACATATGAAATCGATGAAAAAAGAGGTCTTTGTCTACGGGACACTTCAGGTGATATTGAGTGGATTGATCTTTACTTTTTTAGCCAACTACTTTTTTGGGCTGGAGATCAAGAGTGCTATTTTCGTCGGTTTTGCTCTGGGACTCTCCTCGACTGCGATCGTCTTAAAAATATTAAATGAAAAAGGCGAGATTCACTCCGGATATGGACGTATAGCGGTTGGGGTATTGATTTTCCAAGATTTGGCGGTTATCCCGATACTTTTGATGATCTCGATCTTTACCTCGGAGAGCAGTTCGGTTTCACAACTCCTTTTTCATACCTTGATCAGTGCGATCGTGGTCTTTTTGATTCTGTTTATCATCGGTAAATTTTTTATCGAACGCTTTTTTAACTGGGTGTTAACCTCCAACTCCGAAGAGATTTTTTTGGGATCGGTGATGTTGACGGTGATGGCGGCAGCGATGGTAGCGGAACTGTTTGGTTTCTCCTATTCATTGGGAGCCTTTATCGCCGGAATGACCATTGCCGAGACCAAATACCGCTACCGGATTGAAGCTGACTTAGTACCGTTCCGGGATATTTTATTGGGAGTCTTCTTTATCACTATCGGGATGCAGATTGATCCGACGATTGTGGTAGATTATGGATGGGTCATTTTAGGCTTATTGGTCGGGATTATGCTGGTCAAGGCAGTGATTATTTTCGGTATATTACAATTTTTTATGCAGCGTCGAACTTCTACGAAAAGTGCTTTGACATTGATGCAAGTCGGTGAGTTTGCGTTGGCGATTTTCTCTTTGGCATTTGCCAATAAACTCATCAGCTCGGATATCAATCAGGTATTGATTATGACGGTAGTACTCTCTATGGTACTCACACCGTTTATTCTCAATAATATCAAACGACTAGCCAGTATCCTTTTCAAAGAACCGGAGAAGCTGCGGGATAGAGCGATTAAATCAACCGGATACAAAAATCACATCATTATCTGTGGATATGGTCCAATGGGACAGCAATTGGCTCAGATGTTTAAAGAGCATAATTTTATTTATATTATTTTAGAACATGACATTAAATTGGTCGACGATGCGATTGCCAAAGGGGAAGAATCTATTTTCCTTGCAAACGCCGCTCAAAAAAGTGTACTAGAACATTTTGATGTGAAGAAAGCATCATCGGTTATTGTGGCAACGGGTAATGAGCATCAGCTACGACTTATTTGTGAGAATATTAACTCATTTGGTACCGATATCAACACCATCGTCAAAGTTAAAAACAGCTCCCAAGTAGAGGCGATCAAAGATCTCCATATTACGCATGTGATAAACAGTCGCGATACCATCTCAGAGATGCTTTTCCAAAAAGCATCAAAGTGTCAACTCAAACAACCGGATATGGTATAATAACTTCTTTGCTTAAGGAGGAACTTCATGTTAAATCGAGAAATAAAAGAGTTTAAACAGATTAAAGAGAAGGCACGCGCCTATCTCTGTTATCTGATGAGCAGCAGTATCTCATAC
>JACXUN010000289.1 GCA_014763905.1 Campylobacterales bacterium | reverse complement strand
TTGAATTAGCTTTAGCTAGTCCTGCAAAAATCTGCCTTACCTATGAAAAACCTCGTAAAACTGTGACTATAATACTCCGTCGAACTCAGGTTAATATGCAGCTCTTTGGCGATGAGTGCAATCATCAGCGTCATAATCTTGGCAAACGGAATCAGCACTGAAAAGAGCAGAATAGTAATCCCCACCGTCATCTCTCCCTTGCTCAAAAGCTGTTGAACCGAGTCGAGTATCCCTTTGGATTCAAAGGAGAGTACCACCTTGCCCAGATACTCGACCTCTTTGTGAATGATAATCATCAAAATCGGATTGATCAGCCCCAGTATCAAAGCATAGAGCGAGCCGGTTGCCAATATAAAGGTCTGTGCGGTTAAGGAACAGGTGAAACCGATCGTGATAATCAGCAACAGGGTGGCTAAAAAATAGTAGAGATACCGCTGTGTAGCTTGGTGATGCCTATTTTGTTCTTGAGCCAGTCGGGCAAATCGGGCTTTGGTCTCATCTTCGATTAGTCCAAACGAGAGTACTGAGGTGAGATGATCTAATTTCGCTTCGGCTAAAGTGGCAGCATCACTCTGTTCGGCTATGGTTTGGTTGGTATGTTCATAGGCTTTGGCGGCGTGATAGGAACGAAAACCCCAATAGCCAAGAAGTATAAAAAGTGCGATTAGAACGACGATTTTGACATTTCTCATGGCAGGATTTCAAAATAGGTCAAGATAGTCGGCATAAAATCGTATTGGTTATTATCAGAAACCATCACATAACGATTTTTACCGACTTTGGCTAATCCCTCGAAGTTATTGAATCCCCACCCTTCAGCACTGTTGAACTTCGCCAAAACCTCGGATTGACACCGCTGTTTACTGTCGCATTGATTGAGATAGACCTTTTTGAGGGTAATAAAAAGTGGTTTGGAGATACCGTTGTAAGCACGCTCTAAGACCAAGAGATTGTTATCATCCATCACCTCCAGTGCGGTGATTGCCGAGTTGGGATCCGATTCAGCTTGGAAATTCCACTCTTTGCCGTTAATCGCATAAATGGTTTGATGGGTATTGGAACGTTTATAGAGCGGAAACTCAGCTGCGGTCAGTACCCCATATTGCGGATGATATGCCACTCCTTCAAACATCGAGTTTCCGTTTTTGTAATTGGCTTTTTTCATCAGCGACTGGGGCAATTTATAATCAGATTGGATTACCCCTTCGCGGGAGATTCTGCTAATCTGCGGTGAACCTTCCAGTGAAATAATCAACTCATTATCTCCGTTAAAGGTCAACCCTTCGCTGTCTGGATTGTTCTTATTTTGGATTTGATAACTTTTGAGAAACTGTAGCGTGCTTTTTTTAGCATCAAATTGAGCCGCAAAGATATGGAAGTAACCGCGATCTCCGATCAAATAGAGCTTCTTTTCCTGCGGACTATAAGCCAAATCTGATATACCAGAAAAAGGCAGTTTACTCTCCGGTGAACCGTTTAGGCTAATCTGATCAATAATTTTAACCCGTTTCTGTACCGCCCCTTTGGCAGCCAAATTGGTAAGGGTACAACCGGACATCAAGACAAATAAAAGGGATAAGGTCAATAACTTTTTCATGAGTAAGATTATAACATGAGTTCGACGGGATATCATAGTCACAGAAGCCTAAAAATAGGTAAGATTTGAAAAATCAAAATTCGTAGGACTAGCCGTAGCTAATTCAAGAATTTTA
>JACXUN010000288.1 GCA_014763905.1 Campylobacterales bacterium | reverse complement strand
ACATGATTGCTAAAGTATTGGGATTGGCACAATCTACAGTGAATGGGATTGTGAAGAGGGTGAGTAGATGAGTGATTACGTTCACCTGACCCCTTTAACACTAGCTAAATTGTGGTTTTAAAGTGGTTATGCTGGAGTTTTTAGAGGTGTCCTCAATAAAATCCCACACTTCTGCCACTAAAGTAGCAGACGACATGAGTCAAATAGACTAATATTTCACTATACCTAAGCGATAAAGTTTGTTTAGGGAAAAATAAAAGAACTATTTGAAGGGCATCTTATGTTTGTTGCACGTTATAGACCAAAAAATCAATTTAATGACTTGCTACGAGGATTTGACCTGCTGAACTCCATGCTCAACAATATGGAGACGTCAAATCGAGTTAAAGAGAGTGAGTACGACTTTACCCCAGCTGTTAACACACGAGAAGGAAAACATGCCTACCACATCGAAGTCGATCTACCGGGTGTGAAAAAAGAGGACATCAAAGTCGATATCAAGGAGGATAGAATCGTCATCTCTGGTGAGAAGAAGATTAAAGAGGAACTCAATGAAGAGAACTACTACAAAGTAGAAAGCTTTTATGGAACATTCAAACGAAGTTTTGCTCTACCTGAGAGTGTCGATACGGAAAACATCCATGCTGAATCGGATAACGGTGTCTTAGAAGTGACCATCCCAAAACTGGATAAACCAGAAGTTGAAAAAACCAAACGAATCAAAGTAAAATAAGGAGCTAACCATGGATATCGTAGATAATATGAAAAAAATTGGATCAGAGATTGAGGAAGGCATTGAAAAAGGACCAGAAAAGGGTCGTGAAATATTTGACAATGTGGCAAGCCATCTGCCCTTCTCCAACCTCGCCAAAAAAGAGAATGGAGCCTTTCATATCGAAATTGATATGCCGGGTATCAAGAAAAAAGATATCAACATTCATGTAGATGGCAACATGCTTACTGTTTCAGCAACGAGACAAACTAAAAAGGAGGTCAAAGAGAAAGACTACTACCTCTGTGAGAGCAAATTTGGTAAAATCGAACGTAAGTTTACCATTCCTGATGGCGTGGATCGGGACAAGATCACAGCCGAACTCGAAGACGGTCAGTTGGTAATTGAGCTGGAAAAAGAGGTGAAGCTCAAGCCCAAAAGCATCGCCATTAAATAGTCAACGGAGAGCCACCATGAGAAAACATTACCTACTTTCCCTTTTCCTTTCCCTCTCTCTTGCTAGCTCTGCCCTGGTAGCAGAGAACAATCTCACGCAAACGCCTCAGCCGTTTGATCCGTTTGTGGAGATGCAAAAGATGCACGAAGAGATGAATCGTATCTTTGAAAATTTTCACCAAAAGATGCGTATGAATCATCAGTTTGATCGCTTTGACCCCTTTGGTGCTGGGGGCTTTACCTCCCAACCAGCCGTCGATATCCAGGACAAAGGCGACACCTACGAAGTGACAGCCAATATCCCCGGAGCTGATAACCAAAAGATCGACGTTGAGACCCAAAACGGACAACTCAAAATCTCAGCCACCACGCAAAAGAGCAATGAGAAGCAAGAGAACAATAGCAGTAAGCAATACATCCAACAAGAACGCTACGTCGGAAGCTACACGCGTATCCTCTCCCTCCCCGATGATGCCGACGAAGCGAATATCAAACATGAATACAAGGACGGCATCCTCACCGTTACCATTGGGAAAAAGGAGGAATA
>JACXUN010000287.1 GCA_014763905.1 Campylobacterales bacterium | reverse complement strand
GTGTTTTTAGTATGCATAATGCAAGAAACATCTTGGACTCCATGAGGCCTTAGCCTTATGGAGTTTTTTAATCATATTCATTGCAAGTACACCGGTATTAAGGGATTTATCACGGTCTACAATGACGCCCTAAGATACCGGTATATGATTACAGAAAAAGCCAAGCTCAAGGCCAAAGTACTGGTCTTCTGGGAAAAGTACGGCCTTGAAGCAACTTTGGATGCTTTTCCCCACAAAAGGTCGACCCTCTATCTCTGGAAACAACAGTGGGAAGCCGGCGGAAAGAAAATCGACTCTCTTAATGAAAAATCCAGAGCGCCAAGAACTAGGAGAAAAAGAATTTGGCCGCTCGAGGTTATTCAAGAAATCAAACGCATACGAGGACGAGAAGTGCATCCCAATCTGGGCGCGGAAAAGATACATCCGTTGCTCCGGGAATTTTGTCGTGCCCGGAGCCTTACCTGCCCCGGTCCACGAACCATCGCCAACATCATTAAAGATCTGGGAGGATTACGCGTATTTCCTCAAAAAATCTCCCATTTCGGCAAGGTGAAAAAAGCCAACCGTCAAAAAGTCCTTAGAAAACCTAAGGATTTCAAAGCTCTATACGCCGGCCACTTGGTGGCTCTGGATACCGTAGAACGGTTCGTAAATGGCTGCAGGAGATATGTCATTACTTTTGAGGACATCTACACCAGGTTCTCTTTTGCCTGGGCTACCAAGTCTCATGTCTCTTTGGCAGCCAAGGAATTTTTTGAACTATGCCGGAGAGCGTTTCCTCATCCGTTTGAATTCCAGTGTGTCTTAACCGACAACGGCTCGGAGTTCAAAAAGCATTTTGACGAAGAATTGAGGCGGTTGCATATGATTCACTATCATACTTATCCTAAAACCCCCAAAATGAACGCTCATCTGGAAAGGTTTAACCGGACTATTCAAGAAGAATTTATTGATTATCATTCTTTTCTTCTTTTGAATCCTGATGAGTTCAACCGCAAGCTCATTGATTATTTGATTTTCTACAATACCGAGCGTGTTCATTGCGCTTTCCAAAACCAACTCTCGCCATTACAATTTATGATGACGCTTCAACCAAAGCAGTTACCAGTTACACTGCCTCTGGAGTCCAAAATTGGGTTGCATTATACATGAATTTCACTAAATTGCATAAGTCCTATAAAATTATTTCACCCTTTACGTTTTTTGCTATTTCATATGTCACACATTTTTACGAGTTTGGATATTGGGTCCTCTCAAATTAAGGCAGTTGTCGCGGAGCGAAGAAAAGATGGTATGCTTTCGGTGCTTTCTGTTTTTAAGCATCCTTCTTTGGGTTTTCGTAAGGGTGTGCTGGTTGATATTGAAGAGGCGACTCATTTTCTTAGAGATGTTATCCTTGACCTTCGGAGTGTTTCCAAGCAGGCGATTCAGAACATTTGGGTGAATGTTAATAGTGAGTTTGTGAAGGCTCGTCCGTCTAGGGCTGTTGTTGCTGTATCTCGCGCTGATAGGGGGATTGGAGAGGATGATGTTGAGCGTGTTTTGCAGGCTTCTCAAGCCATCAAATCTTTGCCTAATTATCAGGTGTTGCATAACGTTACTCGGGAATACTTTGTTGATGATGTGGGGGATATTCAGGATCCAGTCGGTATGACCGGAAATAGACTTGAGGTGAGCACGTTGATTATCGAGGTTTTTTCACCTAAGCTCGCGGT
>JACXUN010000286.1 GCA_014763905.1 Campylobacterales bacterium | reverse complement strand
AAAGTGTTCAAACTGCGTAACGGTGCCGGTTCGGATAATGTGCAGCTGCTCCATAAAAAAGAGGCAAAGAGATATATCCAAAAAGCATTTGGCAAAGGATTCCTCCCGAGTAACCGCAGTGCCAATTTACGAGAAAAGATTTGGAGTTTCAGACGAGATAAAACGCTTAACAGTTTTTTCAATATCTCCAAAGGAATCTACCGCTTCCTCTTCCCGCATCCGGTAAGCCGAGAGCTGCCTATCGAACGCAACTATGTCTATGCCCAAGATTTTATTGAAAACTGCGATCATGATATCCGTGTCTTTGTAATCGGAGATCGAGCCGTGACCAAAAAACGCTTCGTACGGGATGGTGACTTCCGGGCTTCGGGCAGCGGAAAGATGACATGGGACATCGAACAGATCCCAAAATCGTGTGTCCAGACGGCATTTGAGATTACCGATCAGCTAGGGATGCAGTCGGCGGCATTTGACTTTGTCAAAGATGGAGATGAGTATAAGATTGTCGAGATCAGTTATGCGGCTTCGGAAAAAGGTTTCCCGGATTGTCCCGGTTATTGGAATCGTGATTTGAGCTGGACACGTACGCCATTACGTGTGGAGTATTTTATTATGGAAGATATGTTAAAAGCCATCGAAAAACAGAGGAGATAATGTATGTCAAAAAAACGTATCGCTTTTGTCATTCATGATTTGGGAGTCGGTGGAGCTGAACATATGATCTCCAACCTCTCCAATCATATCAGTCGAGAGACGTTTGAGGTGCATTTGATTGTGTTTAAGGCACACGGACTCTATATGCGGGATATCAAGTCAGACGTGATACTGCATGACTTAGGTGTCTCTTCAGTCAAAAAAGGGCTTTTTGCACTGATGAAAAAGCTTTATCAACTGCAACCCGATAGGGTTTTCTCCGGTATGGGATATGTAAACAGTCTGCTCTCTTTTTGGATTCCTTTTCTTAATCTTATCAGTCGTAATCCTATCTATTGGGTCGCACGAGAAACCAATATCGCCAGTATCATCAATCAAAGAGAGCCGTTTACGGCGATTATCGATTGGCTCTATCGCCATACCTACAAAAATTTTGATCTGATTGTTTGCCAATCCAACTATATGAAACAGGATTTGATCCAGAACTATCAGTTGCCAGAAGAGCAGATGGTGGTTATCAACAACCCCGTTGATCTTGATCATATTGATCGGTTGGGGGATGAACCGTTGGAGTATCCCTTTGAGAAACACTATATCAATCTTGTATCCGTAGGGGTGCTTCGTCAGCAGAAACGCTTTGATGTTTTATTAGAAGTTTTGGCAAAACTGGATGATCGATATCGACTGACTATTGTCGGCGGAGGTATGCAAAAGGATGATTTAAAAGCGTATGCCAAAACATTAGGCGTAGAAGCACGTGTCGCTTTTGTCGGGCATCAGGACAATCCGTACCCCTATATGAAACAGGCGAATCTGATGATACTCTCTTCTGAGTATGAGGGATTTCCCAATGTACTGCTCGAAGCCAATGTCTGTGGATTGCCGATTATTGCGTTTGCGTGTCCGGGTGGGACTGAAGAGATTATCATTGAATCGCTAAACGGTCATTTGATCCCTTGTTTGGATAAAGCGGCACTTTTAGAAGCAATTCAACAATGTGAGACGCGTCAATTCTCTTCGACCGCCATACGTCATTCGGTTGCAGATCGCTATGCCCTTCC
>JACXUN010000285.1 GCA_014763905.1 Campylobacterales bacterium | reverse complement strand
AAAATAATGAGTGTTGGATTTTGTAGCAAAAAAGTAGCACGGGCATTCCTGCCCATGAAATTAAAAAGAAGAAAAATTTAATCTTTGACTTCGTACTGAGTTCGACCCATTTGGTAGATATCGTTTCCTTTGGTATCGTTGACTACGATAACCGGGAAGTTTTCCACTTCGAGTCGTCGTACCGCTTCTGGTCCCAACTCTGGATAGGCAATGACCTCAGCCGCTTTGATCTGTTTTCCCAGTAACGCTCCGGCTCCTCCGGTGGCTCCAAAGTAGATACCGTCATACTCGACACAGGCATCTTTGACCGCTTGGTTACGTTTCCCTTTTCCGATCATCCCTTTGGAACCGTATTTCAACATCGTTGGCGAATAGCTGTCCATTCGGTATGAAGTGGTCGGCCCGGCACTTCCGATCGGGTCACCCGGTTTTGGCGGGGTTGGTCCTACGAAATAGATTACTGATCCTTCTAAATCAAAAGGCAGCTCTTTACCGGCTTCAAGTAGTTCAACCAATCTTTTGTGTGCAGCATCTCTCGCTGAGTAGATGGTTCCACTGATATAAACCGTATCACCGGCAACCAGTTTTTTGGTATCTTCACTGGTTAATGGAGTCGTTAAATTATATGTTGCCATGATGCTTCCTTATATAGTGATATGCGTATGTCGCGATGAGTGACACTGAACGTTAACAGAAACCGGAAGAGAGGCGATATGACACGGGTTGGATTCGATATGCACAGCCAGAGCAGTTTTGGTTCCACCCATTCCCATAGCACCGATTCCCAGTTTATTGACTTCTGTCAAAATTCGCTGCTCTAGTTCATCCATCTCCGGGTCAGGGTTTTTACTTCCGATATCTCTAAAGAGGGCATGTTTGGAAGAGATAACCGCTTTTTCAAAGGTTCCTCCGATACCGACACCGATGGTAATTGGCGGGCATGGGTTTCCACCTGCATCACTGATCACCTCTTTGACATACTGAACGATTCCGTCTTTGCCGGCTGCCGGCGGGAATACTTTAGCTCGGCTAACGTTTTCTGAACCACCACCCTTGGCAGCGTATTCGATATCGATTTTATCTCCGGCAACAATGTCGAAGTGAATGATCGCCGGCAGGTTGTATCCTACGGTATCTTTGAGGTTGGCTCGGCTAAACGGCTCACAGGTTGAAGCTCTGAGATACGCATCGGTATACCCTTGTTCGGTTCCTTTGTTGATCGCATCTCTGAGGAGACCGCCTTTGATTTTGACCTCGTCTCCAACTTTTACGAAAAATACCGCTAAACCGGTATCTTGGCAAAGTGGTCGCTTCTCATTTTTGGCGATATTGGCGTTTTCGAGGATTTGTCGGATCACCTCTTTACTAACGGGTGATACCTCTTGTTCCATTGCCTCTTGAAGCGCGTCGTAGGTGTCTTGGGGTAGATCAGTACCACAATGGACGATGATGTCACGGACGGCTTTGACCACATCATCAAATTCGATTTCTCTCATGGTGTCTCCTATTGTTATAGTTTTATTCTGTAATGTTGCGATATTTTACAACGTGAGTTGTTAATGTTGTATGTTTGCATGAAGTGATAGAGCTTAACTGATTAGATGTGTGAATAATTGTAATTAGTAACCTGAGTTCGACGGGATATCATAGTCACAGCTTTACGAGGTTTTTTGTAGGCAAAGTCAAATTTTTGCGGGACTAACGAGTTAATTCAAAAAA
>JACXUN010000284.1 GCA_014763905.1 Campylobacterales bacterium | reverse complement strand
CAGCAGATGCACGACCTTACGGATGAAGAAGCGATAGCGCAATTGGCCTTTAATCTTGAATGGCATTACGCTCTTGATATAACCGACGAATCGGATGAAGCCAAGTACATGAGTCTAAAGACATTGTGGAACTTTCGCAATAAAATCATAGCCAAGGGACTGGATGTAGAGATATTCGACATTGTAACCGGCAAACTTGCAGAGGTATTCAAGGTAGATACAAGCAAGCAGCGGCTGGATTCTGTGCATATCCGATCCAACATGAAGCGGCTTGGCAGGATAAACATATTTGCTCGGAGCATACATGGTTTTCTGGTAAATCTGAAACGTCATCATATAGAAGCCTTTGATTTGCTGCCGGAGGGATATAAAGAGAAATACATGACGGATAAAGCGATGGGATGTTTTTCGATGGTAAAGCCGACGGAATCGGAGAAGACATTAAAGGAGTTGAGTGTAGATTTATATGAGTTGGTGGAGCGATTCAAAATGGATGAGAAAATCACCTCGATGACCACCTACAAACTTATGCGGCGTGTATTGACAGAGCAGTGTGTCGCAAAAGAAGGCGAGGATGATAGTCCTATAGAGGTATCGATGAAACCGGCAAAGGAGGTTTCATCTGATTCGTTACAGAATCCCTCTGATCATGATGCCAGCTATGATGGACATAAGGGACAAGGGTATCAAGTGCAGGTGATGGAGACCTATAGCAGGGGAGAGACAGGCGAAGAGAAACCACTTAATCTGATTACCTATGTAAAGGTAGAGCCTGCGCACGAAAGCGATACAAAGGCATTAATACCGGCGATAGAATCAGTCACAGCAAGGGGACTTAAGCCCGATGAGATATTGGCAGACAGTCTTTATGGCAGTGACGACAATATAGAGGCTGCACAGGCAGTAGGGATAGAAGTGGTTGCTCCTGTGATGGGACAACCTAAAGATGAAGCGTTGAGCATAGCGGATTTTGAGAAAACAGATGCCGGTGCAATAAGTAAATGTCCTGAGGGCCATATGCCGTTGAAAACGAAGATAAAGGGGAGCAAGCATATTGCCCATTTTGATAGAAAGCATTGCAGTAGTTGTCTGAGATTAGAAGTGTGTCTTATTAAGAGAGGCAAGAGACGTTATTCAGTGCTGTATGATAAAAAACAGGTGAGGCTGGCGGAGCGCAGGAAATATGAGAGTACTGATGAGTTCAAAGATCGATACCGGTATAGATCTGGAGTGGAATCGACGATATCCACCTATGATCGAATAACCGGAGTGAAGCGATTAAGGGTGCGTGGATTACAGGCAGTGCGGTTCTGCGCGGTTTTAAAAGCCGCAGGAGTGAATATCTTCAGGGCAACTGCCTACAGAGGGCGTGTAATACGTGCAAAAGAGGCTGCTGAGGGCGATGTTTTAGTTGTTTTATTGGATGTTGTCGGCATTAGCAGGTTTTGGGAAGCGGATTTGCAATATATGCGCCGCATTGACGGATTCTATGCTGCAAATAGCGAGTTGGCACTCGCTGCGGCCGCATGACTTTTTACGGGGGCGTCATTATTGCTGTTCAACATCAGCTATCCTGTAATCTTCGTCAATATTTTTCAACAGAAACGCAGCGATAAAATAGCCCAAATAATGGGGTATAACAAAGTTGCGGTGGGAATAAAGTAGAGACAGAAGCAAATATCCTCGCCATTATTATATCCTTCACATTCACTATTTAATGGCCCC
>JACXUN010000283.1 GCA_014763905.1 Campylobacterales bacterium | reverse complement strand
TGTTATCGAGACGGTTGAAGATCTTTACTCTACCATGTTAGCCATTGAGAAAAAGCACGGTATGGAGAAATCTTTAGCCTATCTGGAAGGGTTCCTAGAAGAGCATGAAACCACTTACAAAGATTTCATTGCCGAATTGATCCGACCCAGAGGGGTTCTCTCAGTACTCCTGGACGCATTTAAAAAGATGTTCAGTTAATCGAAAACCCAGTTTACGGGTCTTTTCGATTTCCTTCCTTATCAAACTTTCGTTGAAAATTACCGCGGATAATGGCAAAAGTCATAATGGCAAACAGCACCATTGCAATAATATAAAAAATATCTCCGATACTCATCTCTACTCCTCCAGTTGGTTTTTGATCGTAATTTTTTTAAAGCCCTCGTAGTTCTGCCGCAGTGCTTCATAGGTCACAATACCGACACTAATACCGAGATTGAGACTTCTGCCCGTTGCCCCCATCGGAATGGTAATGCATCGCTCTTTATGATCCAAGAGTATCTGCTCATTCAATCCTTTGATCTCAGAACCGAAGAGAATATAATCCCCCTTTTGAAAAGCCGCATCAAAATAGAGTTTATCAGTTTTGGTTGTTGCCAAGTGCGTATGGTCATCGATCGGATGAGCCTTCAAAAACGCATCAAAACTCTCCCATACGACCAAATCTAAATCTTTCCAATAATCCAACCCTGCCCGTTTCACCGCCCTATCATCAATATCAAACCCCAATGGTTTGACCAGATGCAGTGTCGCTCCCAAATTGACACAAAGCCGTCCGATCGTTCCGGTATTGGGCGGGATTTGCGGTTCAACCAACACAATATTAAACATATCAATTCCTAATTTTTTTCTAAATCCACAATTATCTAGGTATAATATTTCATCTCAAACCCAAATTTCAAGAAAAAGGATTGCAATGAAACAGATCAAACAGATAATATTGGGTGCTATTTTAGCACTTTTTATCATAGGGTGTACTAAAGCCCCTATCACAGGGCGTGATCAGCTGATCATGGTGAGTGCGGAACAAGAGAAGCAGCTAGGTTACCAGAGTGCTCAACAGATTCTTAGCAGTGAACGTGTCAGCAATGATCCGCAAAAAAATGCTATGGTCAAACGAATCGGACAGCGTATCGCCCAGGTGACAGAACGAGACTACCATCCCAACTATCAATGGGAATTTTTTGTCATCGAAAACAATGAAGAGGCGAATGCATTCTGTCTACCGGGAGGAAAGGTGTTTGTCTATACCGGTATCTTTAAATACGCTGCCAATGATGATGAGTTAGCGGCTGTCATGGGACACGAAATCGGACACGCCTTAGCACGACATGGGGCAGAACGTCTTAGCCGCGGTCAATTGGCAGAAGTAGGTGGTCAGATACTTCAAAGTGTGATGGTAGGACGGGGTAACCCACAAAACACCTCTATGGTCATGAGAGCCTTTGGTATCGGTGCTCAATACGGTGTTATCTTGCCTCACTCACGACAACAAGAGCATGAAGCCGACCATATTGGACTCGTCCTTGCTGCCAAAGCCGGATATAATCCCAATGCGGCGTTAAGCTTCTGGGAGAAGTTTGCTCAAGATGGTGAAACCCCACCGGAGTATCTCTCAACTCACCCGGCACCGGCTAACCGTATCAACAACATTCGTAACCTTATTCCAAGCCTTATGCCTCTCTATCAACAGGCAAAGCATTAAAGCTACGATGTTACCACATTTTATGT
>JACXUN010000065.1 GCA_014763905.1 Campylobacterales bacterium | reverse complement strand
GGAAGTAGTATTAATCGTGATTTTTTCATAATTATTTACCTTTGATGGTATAGTGTTTCATCAACAATGCCATTTTGTGCATTGGAGAATCTTCAGCTATTTGAGACAGTGCCGCTTTGGCTTCTTCAATCTTGCCTTGTCGGATCAAGAGATTGGCATTGTTGATAATGGCTATCTCATTATAGTACTTGGATTTTGCTTCACGATTTTCAAGGATCGCTAGGTGGTATCGGCTGATATCGGCGATCATCTCATTGGCACTGCTGCTTAATGTTTTGAGCTTTTCGATATCTTTATTGTCCATCGCTTGTTTATAACTATAGAGTTCATAAAGCTCCGGGTTTTTCTCTTGCAGGGTTGCCGCGGCTGCCTGATTAGACGGGTCTTTGATCAATGTTAAATAGGCTTCATTGGCACTGTTCAATTTGCTCTCTTCAATCGCTCCCATCACGGCTTTACCGCCAAAAAAGAGTACAATTGCCGCAATCGTTGCCCAGATCAAAAGTCTGTTTTTCTTATACAATTTCTCTAATTTAAATGCCGAAACGAGCATCTGCTCATCACTGGTAAACTCTTTTTTTGCTTCATTAATGCTGTCTTGAATACTCAATGTCTCTCTCCGTATCGTCTAATAATATAAAAAATGCCCATATTATAGCAAAATTAGTTCAACTTCCAATGAGTCAGTTTAGAAAAAGTTTTTAAAATTGGCTACAATACCTTTTGAAAAATCATTTTTAATAAGGCAGAACAAAATGTCCCCATTTGCAATACAATTAACCAACGGTTTTTTAGCCACCGATGTCGAACAAGAGGATAAAAACGCGTTTCAACTATTGGAGCAAATGGAGGCACTGGAAACAGTCAACGGTCTATTGAAGCTCAAATCGATCTACCGTGTCGGTCGGCTCTACGTCAACAAAGAGGGACGTGGATTTGTCGAAGCGGCAACCAAAGAGCAAAAAGACCTGCTCGTCGAACCAGATGATATGAAGGAAGCCTATCACGGTGATGTGGTGGTGGTCAAACGGATTATCGCCCGACGGGGACGTGCCTCCGGCAAAGTCATTCTCATCATCAAAAAAGCCCACCTCGTCCAGATCGCCTATACCCGTACCAATGAATCGGGCATCTTTGAAATGATCGATATCAAAACCGCTCTGCCGACCGAAGCCACCATGCCGGGTATGGATCTCAAAGCCTTTAAGATGGGAACTGTACTGAAAATCGATACCAAGACCAGTAAAGTACTGGAGGTATTAGGCAATCTCGAAGACCCAAAAGTCGACGAAAAAATCTCTCTTGCTCTCTATAACCGTGCTGATGCATTTGAGATCGATTGTGTCGAACAGGCTAAGACGGTCGAGTCTGAGGTTACGGCATCGGAACATATGGATCGCGTTGATCTAAGAGCGTTGGATTTCTGTACGATCGACCCCGTGACGGCAAGAGATTTTGATGATGCGATCTATTTTGATATAAAAACATATACTCTTTATGTGGCTATCGCGGATGTGAGCCATTATGTCAACTACTTCAGCCCGATCGATCAAGAGGCAAAACGACGCGGATTCACCACCTATTTCCCGCACAAATCCTTCCCGATGCTGCCAAGAGAACTAAGTGAGAACATCTGTTCCCTTAAACCGCAGGTTGACCGATTGGCATTTGTCGCTAAGGTAGAACTTGACCGCAATACGCTGCTTCCGCTTAATGAAGAGTTCTTTGAAGCAGTTATCCATTCCAAGCGACGGTTTAACTATGATGAAGTGGATCGCATTATTGAAACTCAAGGATCGGAAGTCACCCAAGATCACGAAAAACGGATTTTGCACTATCTGCTTCCGCTTCAGAAGCTAACCGAACGGCTGCGACACCGACGGCTCCAAAATGGATTTGATTTCCGCAGCGAAGAGATCAAACTCACTATCGATGCCAACCATGAACTGGTCAAAACCCAGATCGAAACCGGAACCCCGTCCCACTCCCTTATCGAAGAGTGTATGTTGCTCGCCAACCAAGCCGCTGCCAAACGGTTTGAGTACGGGATTTTCAGGGTGCATCTCCCACCGCAATTAAGCAAACTCGAAGAGTTGTTAGAGGAGTTGAGCCAGATTGGACTCTTTGTCAGTGACTACGACGAATCACCAGAACTCATCCGTGCGATCCAAAAAGAGGCTGCCAATATGGGACTCTCCAGTGAAGTAGATGCAATGATTATCAAATCCCTCAAACAGGCAACCTATGCGGCTAATAATGAGGGACACTTCGGTCTAGGATTCAGCCACTACTCCCACTTCACCTCCCCAATCAGACGGTACTCTGACCTCATCCTGCACCGTTTGATCAAAACGCAGCTGAGTGGCGATGAAGAGGAGTCGGAGTATCTCCTCCGTAATATCGAACCGCTCTGTGCCAGAGTCTCCGAACTCGAACGCGAATCGACCAAAGCTGAATGGGATTTCCGAGACCGCAAGCTCACCCGATGGGCCGCCACTCAAATCGGTAAAACCTTCAACGCCGAAGTGATTGAAACCGGAGAAAATGCCAAAGCCCTGCTGGAATCGGATATCGAAGGGGTCACGGTTAACCTCCGTGGAGAGCATATCATGCTCTTTGATAAAATCGTCGTCCGTATCAACGAGGCCAATATCGCACTGGCTCAGATACAAGCGGAGTTTGTGGCGAAGCGGGAGAAAGAGATTACGGAGCTTTAACTCAGATAATCCGATTTTCAGCTCATTTGAGTTGGAATGAGATTGTGAGTTTTGAAAAATTTGTTTTTGGATAGCTATGTACCTGAGTTCGACGGGATATCGTCGAACTCAGGTTATGTATAGGTGCGACGATAAGCCGTGTTCTGTCGTTGGGTAGTTATTTATCTAGGCGGAGGGTTGCCCCAACGCTCAAGCGAGACACTTTTTGTCTTAAAGACATAGTGAGATTTTTTTACCATGTGCCTCTTGCTACGGACAGGGTTTACCTAGCTGCTCATGTTACCACCAGCACTGGTGAGCTCTTACCTCACCCTTTCACCGTTCACCACTAAGTGGCTGACTACTCTCTGTTGCACTTGCCCTCAGATTACTCTGGCCATCCGTTAGATGGAGTCCTATCTCACCTGTAGCACGGACTTTCCTCTCGTGATATCACTATCACCAGCAACTACCTGTCGCACCTAAGGGTGAATTATAGCATAAAATTGAATGGAATACTCTATGCATAAAAATTTATAATGAAAACGATTATTATTTAATTAATTATTAAGTTGATATTCATTATCATTTGTAAAAATAAAAACAGAGAAAACGTTAAATTATGAAAAAAGTTATTTGCTTGACGACACTTTTAGGCAGTTCGACACTGTTGGCTGTTGAGAATTTGAATCAAGCATTGAGTCAAGCAGATGTTGTCGCTCAGGTGCGTTTAGGTGCGGTACAAAGTGAGAATGACGCAGGCAAAAAAGCTTCGACTTTAGCATTGGGTGGAGCATTAGGTGTTTATACCAAACCGATTTCAGGTATCAGTGCGGGAGTGACATTTTATACGACCAATGCTCTTTTGGGTAAAAACGATGAAGTGATGTTCCTCAGTTCTGAAGGCAAAAGTTATGCGATTGTCGGTGAAGCGTTTCTTCAAGCAAGTTTGGGTAAAAGTCTTGTCCGAGCAGGACGGCAGATCGTCGATACGCCGTTTGCCGACAGTGATGATATCGGGATGATTTCCAATACCTTTGAGGGATATACTGTGGTCAATCAAGATATAACGGATACCACTGTCGTTTTGGCAAAATTAGACCGATGGTCGGGTGTTGATAGTAAGCAATCGGAGCGATTTACAAAACTCGAATCTAAGGGGGATGGCGTACTTCTTGCCGGTGCGGTTTTTGAGGGCATAGAGAAGACCACTCTGCAAGCTTGGCACTATCGATTGGACGAGGTTAATTTCAATTACGCAGAAGCGGGATATAAGACGGAGCGTTTCACGGTGGCGACCCAATATACCGATCAAGATAACGACAATCGTGCGTTTGGTTTGATGGGTTGTGTCTCGATGGGTGACTGGGTTGTGAGCAGTGCTTACAACCGTGTTGAGGGCATGGTAAGCAATGGTTTTGGCGGAGGACCGTTTTTTACTTCGAGTGAAGATCATACCGTGGCAGAGGTCGTTGATCAAGAAGCCCTCATGGTTGGAGCTGAGTATGCGATTGGCGATATGACGTTATCGTGTACGCATGTTGATTTTGACAAGGGAGCCAATGAGACGGATTATCTTGCCAGTTATGCCGTTGGTGAAGCATTGAGTGTTGATTTGATCTATGCAGATATGTATGATGACGGTAAATTAACACGATTTTTTGTAAACTACAATTTTTAAAACAGGAGGGAGGAATGAAGTTATCAGAGTTACGCAAAGGGGACAAAGCGATTATCCAAAAGATCAATACCGATGAGGCGTTGCGGAGTCGTTTGAACTCTTTTGGTGTGGGACGAGGCAGTGAGCTGAGTATCGAAAGGTGTTCGTTGGCACGGCAGACCGTTGAGATATTGGTGGATGGTACCTATATCGGACTGCGGGCTAAAGAGGCATCTCATATTGAAGTAGAGAAACTCTAATGGATGCGATCAAAGTTGTCTTGGCCGGTCAACCCAATGTCGGGAAATCCATGCTGATCAATGCGATAACGCACTCCAATGCGATGCATGTCGGGAATTTCTCCGGGGTGACGGTGGATAAGACGGAGATATGTTTTGAACACTATTGTCACCAGTTTGAGCTGGTTGATCTGCCGGGTACCTATTCGATTCGGGGTTATTCGCAGGAGGAGAAGGTCGCTCGGGATTATCTGATCCATGAGAATTATGATGTGATTCTCAATGTTTTGGATTCGACCCATTTGCAGCGAAACTTGCTCTTGACACTGGAGCTTTTGAAACTCAATAAAAAGATGGTTCTCGCACTCAATATGGCAGACGAAGCGGAAAAAGAGGGCTTAAAGATCGATGTGGCACAGATCGAGAAGATTATCGGTGTACCGGTTATTTTGGTCTCTGCCAATACCAATATGGGTATCGACGATCTGCTCCACCGTGTCCATGAAGTTGCCGATCACCCGTATCGGGATAACTCCAATATCCTTTATAGTAATGCCTTTGAAGAAGAGATCATCAAGATCAGTCAATTTCTCAAAGAGAGAAAATTTCGGCTACGGGATTTGACCTATCGGGAGATGGCGATTCGGATTTTGATTGAAGATAAAGAGTTGTATAAAGAGCTGCATGATGAGCCGATTATGATTGAGCTGCAGCCACTGATTATCAAAGCGTTACATCACCTCTATACACACCACGACACTAAAAATATATCCGAAATCAAAGCCAATGAGTATCTGGCAATCGCCCGAGGAATCCGTATGGAGACGGTCAAGTGTCAGCTCAATAAAGGAAAAAAGTGTACCACCAAACAGATCGATGATATTATGATCAACAAATATCTGGGAGTACCGATCTTCTTTGGCTTGATGTGGGGGCTTTTTCAGTTGACTTTCTCCTTGGGAGAGGTTCCGATGGGATGGATCGAATCGCTGATCGCTTGGTTTAGCGGGGAGCTGAATCAACTGATCACCCATCCTGCCGCACGGAGTCTCATTGTTGACGGGATAGTGGCGGGAGTCGGAGCGGTTTTACTCTTTTTGCCCAATATTATTATCCTCTTTTTAGGGATAGCACTCTTGGAAACCACCGGATATATGAGTCGGGTCTCGTTTCTGCTTGACGGCTTTTTTCATAAGTTTGGATTACACGGCAAAAGCTTTATCCCGCTGGTAACGGGATTTGGTTGTTCGGTACCGGCGTATATGGCAGCACGAACGCTCAAAAGTGAAAAAGATCGGTTGATCACCCTGTTTATTATCGGATTTATGAGTTGCGGAGCAAAACTTCCGGTCTATGTTCTTTTTGTCGGTACGTTTTTCCCTACCCATGATGCCGGAACCATCTTATTTTTGATCTATATTTCCGGAGCGATTTTGGGATTGGTTATGGCAAAGGCGTTACGAGTATTTGTTTTTAAAGGAGAAGATGAGCCGTTTGTCATGGAGATGCCAAAGTATCGGATGCCCTCATTTTCTTTGATCTGGCATACAGTCAGCAGTAAGGCATGGAGCTATCTTAGAAAGGCGGGTACTTTTATCTTAGCAGCTTCCATGGTGATCTGGTATGCTTCCAACTATCCAAAAAGTGAAGCCATTGCAAATAGTTATCAAACCAAAATCGTTCAAGCCAATGGTAATGAAGCGGTGATCACCCAACTCAAAATCGACGAAAAAAGAGAAGCCTTAGAATACAGTTATCTCGGGCGTATCGGTAAAGTCAGTGAGCCATTATTTGCTCCTTTAGGCTTTGATTGGCAGATGACGGTTGCCTTGGAAACGGGATTGGCTGCCAAAGAGGTCGTCGTCTCTACGTTAGGTGTGCTGTATGCAGTAGGAGATTCAGTCGATGAAGAGAGCAGTGCATTGCGTCAAGTATTATTTGAGGAGTATAAACAGCCTGAAGCATTGGCATTTATCGTCTTTATTATGATCTATCTGCCGTGTTTTGCCGCATCAATGGTCTTTGCCAAAGAGGCAGGCGGATATAAATATCTGCTCTATCTTTTCATCTTTACAACGGTGACGGCTTGGATATTGTCATTTGTCACCTATCGGGTGAGTTTAGGCATTTTTTCATAGTGGATTGAGACTTTAGGAAACGGAGCATTTATGCCCGAAAAACGGAGGCAAAGCCTTCCGATTCCTAAGTTATTTTGCTTTTTTAGCAAAAGTAACCGTTAACAATCCATCGGCATAGTACTGCTGCATCGATTGTTTATCGGCATCATACGGGATGGTTTGCATCTCTTCACTGGTGGTGGTTGTATTGAGGTCTAAATCATTGACTTTAATCGTAGTAATTTTTAGCGTAGAAATTTTGAGCATATCCCCTTCGATTTTGACCTCGACGGTGGTATTTTCCGGTTCAGTAAAAGTCTGTTCAAGTCGGTAGCCATCGCCGGTATCTTGAAGGTCAGCCATTGAGTTGGTTTCAAATCCGGCACCGGTTTCGTCGATAATTTCAACCATTTGCTCTTTTTGATTGTGCTGATCCATAGCTTTGTTCATCGCTTCGTCCATCTGTATCATTTCACGTGCCGGTGCGTACATATTTTGCTCCATATCAAGGCTGAGATCGGCACAGAGAGGTAATGAAAAGAGGGTGGTGAGTAGTAGGGTAGTTGGTTTCATCATAGTTTCCTGATTTTTTATCAATTTGTATCCAAAAGCGATTTAAATTACGAGAAAGAAAAGAGGTTAACCCGTTTCTAACAGCTAGCTAAAAGCTAGAGAGAATTATAATCATTTCAAATTATGGTAGGAGTAACACAATTAAACGGTTTTTGATCAAAACACTGGTACTGTTCTATTTTGTCACAGCGTTTATGAATGCAACGCATATTCAGAATGCAACGCATATTCATAGTGATAATGAAGATCATCTCGATGATTGTCAGATTTGTGTGATTGTCAAAGCCTTTAACAGTGTTGATCTACCGAAATATGATATTGATTTTTCGTGTGCTATTTGCCATGATTCTATTGAAAGCGTTCTTACTTCTTTTCATGTAACGACTTATCTCAAAGGTTTTTTTAGCCACGCTCCGCTTGCTTTATTCTTTTCAACACTCATCAATCATTTATAAAATAAATAGACCTCGTATGCATTCCCACGCACAGCATGGGAACGAGGTGCCAGTTTCGTTTCACTTTCTGGGGTTTTGACGGTGTTTGTCTTTTTGATTGCTCCGCTGTTTATTGCGTTGAGCTTAGGGAAAGAGAGTCTCTTGATCGCGTGGTTGGTAGGTTGGTTATTTTCTATCATTGCCATTTTTGTTTCGTACTTTTTAACCTGAGTTCGACGGGATAT
>JACXUN010000064.1 GCA_014763905.1 Campylobacterales bacterium | reverse complement strand
GTTTGATGTAAAGTTTTAGTCCATTTTTTATTAGAGCATTAAATGAAAGTGAATCTGTGACTATGATATCCCGTCGAACTCAGGTTACTAGATTGGTTTCTTTTAAAGAATATATGGCTGTTTTAAAAACCAAACGTCATATGTATTTAAAAGAAGAGTTGAGTATTTTAGAACATATAATGTCAAAAACTATTTGACAGACTCCTCCCTAAAAATTAGAAGGAGCCGGCGTATTAATAATATTATAAAACTCATTCCGAGTACGTTGGTCACTTTTAAAGAGACCGCGTAAAGCAGAACTTATCGTCGTAGAGTTGATCTTCTGTACGCCTCGCATCTCCATACACATATGCCGTGCATGAATTACTACGGCGACTCCTTTAGGCTGAATCGTTTCTAAAATCGCATCGGCGATCTGTTCGGTCATCTGTTCTTGGATTTGTAATCTTCGGGCGAAGACATTGACAATTCTTGGAATTTTGGAGAGACCGACTACTTTGCCATCAGGGATATAGGCGACATGTGCTCTACCTATAATAGGGAGCATATGGTGTTCGCACATGGAGTAGAATTCGATATCGCGGACGACGACCATTTCGTCATTGGAGCTGCTGAAGAGAGCTTGATTGAGAATGGCTTTGGGGTCTTGTTGGTATCCCTCGGTTAAAAATTGCAACGCTTTAGCAACTCGGCTTGGTGTTTTAAGCAGTCCTTCACGGTTAGGGTTTTCACCGAGTAGTTCTAATATTTTGGTAACGGCTTGTTCAAATTCTTGATTCTTATCCATGAGGTAACCTTTTAATAATTTGGGAACGAGGAACACTTTTTGTAAAGTAATTTGGAATTCTACCATCTATTTCTAAAAGAGTTTATACGCTTTTAACTGCCAAAGCAGTATAATCCAAAAATTTGAATATTTTCTTATGATACTTTAAGGTTTAGTGCTGTAAGATGGGGAAAGTTAATTAGGACTAAATTTGTCTGATTTAAAAAATAAAAGGAAAGTAATGAGAGTTTATTTGGATAACAATGCGACGACCATCGTTGATCCACACGTCAAAGCTGAGATGGATCCGTTTTTTGTAGAGAAATACGGAAACCCTAACTCGCTTCACGCTTTTGCCGGTGAGACACATGGACCGCTTAAAACGGCAATGGAGAAGATTTATGCCGGTATTCACGCTCCCAAAGAGGACAGTGTCGTCATTACCTCGTGTGCAACCGAGAGTAATAACTGGGTACTCAAAAGTGTCTATTTTGAATACATTTTAACGGGTAGAAAAAACCATATCATCGTCAGTGAAGTAGAACACCCGTCGGTTATTGCGACGGCGAAGTTTATCGAGTCGCAAGGGTGTCGTGTAACCTATCTGCCGATCAATAGTGAAGGAATGATCGATCCACAAAGCGTTCGTGACAATATCACTAACAAAACGGCACTCGTATCTGTTATGTGGGTGAACAATGAAACCGGAGCCATCTTCCCGGTTCAGGAGATCGGTGCGATTTGTGAAGAGCATAAGGTTCTCTTCCACACCGATGCGGTGCAAGCGATCGGAAAGATTCCGGTTGATGTTCAGAGTTTCAATGTAGATTACCTAACCTTCTCGGCTCATAAGTTCCATGGACCAAAAGGGGTCGGCGGACTCTATATGAAAAAAGGCAAAGAGTTGATGCCGTTGCTTCACGGTGGAGCTCAGATGGGCGGTTTGCGTTCAGGGACGTTGAATGTTGCCGGTATTATCGGAATGGGTAAAGCGATGGAGCAGGCGGTCGATGCTTTGGATTATGAGATGACCGAGATTCGAGAGATGCGAGATCAGTTTGAAGATCAATTGCTTGAGATCAAAGACACTTTTGTCATAACCCCAAGAGCCAAGCGAACACCCAATACGATTTTGATCTCTTTTAGAGGAATCGAAGGCGAAGCGATGCTATGGGATCTCAATCAAGCCGGTATCGCGGCAAGTACAGGAAGTGCTTGTGCCAGTGAAGATTTGGAGTCCAATCCGGTGATGGAAGCGATCGGTGCCGATGCCGATTTGGCTCATACGGCGATTCGATTTTCACTCAGTCGCTATACGACACAAGATGAAATGGACTATACCATTGATATCGTCAGGAAAGCTGTAGAACGTCTACGAGCGATTTCAAGCTCTTATGCGTATGCTCCTGCGGGACACAAGAGCGGATTAGCAGCTCATTAATAAAGATAAAGGATAAATACAATGGGAATGGATAGCTTAATCGGCGGTACGATCTGGGATGAGTACAGCCAAAAAGTAACAGAGTTGATGAATAACCCTAAAAATATGGGAGAAATTACACAAGAGCAAGCAGAAGAGATGGGAACCAAACTGATTGTTGCCGATTTTGGTGCTGAGAGCTGTGGTGATGCGGTACGTCTCTACTGGGCAGTCGATCCTAAAGATGATCGAATCGTGGAGGCGAAGTTCAAAAGTTTCGGATGCGGAACGGCGATTGCGAGTTCAGATACGATGGTAGAGCTGTGCAAAGGTAAAACCGTTGATGAAGCGGTGAAGATCACCAATATCGATGTCGAAAAAGCGATGCGAGATACCCCGGATGTTCCTGCCGTACCGCCGCAAAAGATGCACTGTTCGGTTATGGCGTATGATGTTATTAAAAAAGCTGCCGCACAATATAAAGGTGTGGATATGAATAGCTTTGAGACCGAGTTTATCGTCTGTGAATGTGCGAGAGTTTCCCTTTCGACGCTCAAAGAGGTGATTCGACTCAATGATTTAACAACGGTAGAGCAGATTACGGATTATACCAAAGCCGGTGCGTTCTGTAAATCATGTATCAAACCAGGTGGTCACGAAGCCAAAGATATCTATCTCGTTGATTTGATCGAAGAGTACAAAAAAGAAAAAATGACCCAAACAGCCAATACAATTGCCAGCGGCGGACCGGTTGATTTCGCTCAAATGACCATTGTCCAGAAGCTCAAAGCGGTAGATAAAATCATCGATGACAATATCCGTCAGATGTTGATTATGGATGGTGGAGATATGGAAATCCTTGATATTAAAGAAAACGGCGGCTACTTTGATATCTATATTCGATATCTCGGTGCATGTAGCGGATGTGCAAGCTCCAGTACCGGAACCCTCTATGCGATAGAGAATATACTTCGACAAAAACTCGACGAAAATATTCGCGTACTTCCTCTTTAATACTTCTTCAGGTGGAACTTCCACCTGAGTTATTCTTCTTTATTTATAAAATTTATATTTTAGTGCTATAATTTAATTAATGAATTGAACAATGATATCCCGTCGAACTCAGGTTATGGAGTACTGCGATTATGAAAATGTTTTGGTCTTTTTTGACACTTTTATTTATCGTCGGATGCTCAAATAATATCCCGAAAATAGAGAAGAGTTATACCGTCTCTTTTGATCAAGAGATTCTCTCTACATTGGATTTTGAAAGGCAGGAGCTGGCGACAATCAAGATAGCAGACCAATGGTATTATGTACGCCAAGATGGCAAAGCAATGGCGGCAATATCGAACGACCAAGGTCAAATCGATCCTTTTCAAGAGGGATTGGCTCGTACCCGTATCAATGGTAAGATAGGGTTCTTTGATCAGGCTCTCAATATGGTGTTGGAACCCTTTTATGATTATGCCTTTCCGTTTCATAACGGTGTGGCGGAGATCTGTGTCGGGTGTCAGCAAGTCTCTAGCGGTGAGGGCAATATGTTGGACGGTGGAACATGGAAGCGAATCGATCGAAGCGGTTTGGTGTTGGAAGAATAGGACAAAATTGTGAGAAAAATTGTTATAAATCAACTTGTATAGAGAGTGTTATATTGGTACTCAAAAATATCTTTTTTCAATGCATTACGAGAGATTTGTCTGGGATTGTGATATGACTCTTTTAACACTACACAAATAATTGATATTCTTATCTTAAATAAAACCAAAAAAGGATAATTAGATGGAAACGACGGCTAATTTTATATTTATATTAATGACTCCTGTTATACTTATTACGTTTTACCTATTGACCAAAAAGATATTATTTATTACACTATTAGTATTATTTATGATTAGTGTGGTTGTTTTATACATTGTGAGAAGCAGTTCTCGTAAAGAGGTCTTGCATGTCATCCAAAATAATCAAAAAGTCTATATCACCTTAAGTGATGATGAACTCTTTTCGATTGAACTGACCGAAGAGCAGTCATTGCGAGATATAATGCTGAGGCTTCTTGAGAATGAACAGTTGATGATTAGTGATCTGGTCTGTTATATCAATTTTGTCAACTTTAAAAATGATGCCCTTCAGCGAGAGTTAAACGAACTCATAAAATAGCGGTTAGAATTTAACGTTTTTAATCACATTTTAGATAAAATTTGATCCAATTTAGTGAGCGGGATCGGACGTTAGATGAGATCAGTAATACAACAGACACAGATGGTAGAGGCGATAGAACGGCACTTTAGCCTCTACCCGTATGTTAAACAGGCTTTTTTAGAAGTCAATAGAAAGCTGTTTGTCCCTACCGGTCTTGGTCACATTGCCTATCAACTTGATGCACTTCCCATGCAGCAAAATCAATGGATATCCTCCCCACTAACCGTAGCCAAAATGACGCAGCACCTTGAAGTCCAAGGAGCCGATTCGGTTTTGGAAATAGGGTGCGGCAGCGGATACCAAGCGGCGATTCTCTCTAAACTGTGCCGGCGTGTGTTTACCATTGAACGGATAGACTCCCTGCTCAAAGAGGCAAAAGAACGTTTCAGAAAAGAGGGAATCAATAATATCTTTACCCGTTTCGATGATGGACAGCGAGGCTGGAAAGCGTATGCTCCCTATGATCGCATTCTCTTTTCGGCAACCGCCAAGCAGATTCCTGAAGTGTTGTTTGAACAATTAGCAGAGGGAGGGATTCTCCTGGCTCCGATGGAGCAGGATGGATTACAGATTCTGACCCGCTTTTATAAACGAAACGGGAAAATCACTTCCGAATCGATTGAGCCTTGTCTCTTTGTACCGATTATGGATGGACGGGTCAAATAGGGTGGGCTTTAGCCCACGAAAATATAACAATCTTTAAAAATGGTGGGCTAAAGCCCACCCTACGCGTATTATTCTGCTACTAAAATTGCACCGTTGCTGGCGTTGGTAACCAAGGCTCGATACTGCTTTAACCATTTGCTTTCTAATGGTTTGACGATTGGTGTGAAGTTTGCTTTTCGTTTTGTGATCTCTTCATCTGAGAGATTGACCTGCAAGATATATTGATCCACATCGATATGAATTTCATCTCCGTTTTCGAGCAGTCCGATCATGCCGCCTTCTGCTGCTTCCGGAGAGACGTGACCGATACTGGCTCCTCGGGTGGCACCGGAGAATCGTCCGTCGGTAATGAGTGCTACCTTATCACCCAATCCCATACCCATAATCAAACTGGTTGGACTGAGCATCTCTTGCATTCCCGGACCGCCTTTTGGTCCTTCGTATCGGATGACAACTACATTCCCCGGTTTGACCTCACCGTTGATGATTCCTTTGATCGCTTCATCTTGTGAGTTATAACAGACCGCCGTTCCGGTGAAGACTCTGTCTCCGGTGATACCGGCGGTTTTGATAACGGCTCCTTGTTCTGCCAAGTTTCCATATAAGATCGCCAGCCCACCCACTTGTGAATAGGGATTATCTATCGTATGGATGATATTGATATCGGTGATCTCCGCGTTAGCGATACGCTCTTTAATGGTTTCACCTGTTATAGTAAGGTTATCACGGAGGATATGCTCTCCGCGTTTGCTCATTTCGTGCATAACGGCACTAACTCCACCGGCTTTGTCGATATCTTGCATATGCACCGTAGTTAGACTCGGTGAGATTTTGGCGATATGGGATACCTCTTTGGAGATAGTATTGATATCTTCCAAGTTGAAGTTGACCTCCGCCTCTTTGGCAATGGCTAACATATGTAGAACCGTATTGGAGCTTCCACCCATTGCCATATCTACGGCAAAGGCATTTCGTATCGCATTTTCATTTAATATATTACGGAGATTGTATTGGGCTGCCTCTTCTTGTTTCATGAGAGCGATTTCACAGATACGTCTAGCTGCCTTTCTATATAGCTCTTCTCTTTGTGTGGTGAGGGCGAGAATGGTTCCATTACCCGGCAGAGCAATTCCCATCGCTTCCATGAGTGTATTCATCGAGTTGGCGGTGAACATCCCTGAGCAGCTTCCGCCGCTTGGACAGGCGTTGCACTCGATATCTTTGAGTTCATCTTCGCTGATCTGTCCGGCTTCAAATTTCCCTACGGCTTCAAACGCCGTAGCAAGGTCTATAGGGGTTCCATCTTTGGTATATCCTTTTGCCATCGGTCCACCGGAAACAAATACGGTTGGGACATTCACCCGCAACGCACCCATAATCATTCCCGGTACGATCTTGTCACAGTTCGGGATGGCGATCATGGCATCGAGTTTATGGGCATTCATAACCGTTTCGATAGAGTTGGCGATGATTTCACGTGAAGGTAGAGAAAAAAGCATCCCGTCGTGTCCCATGGCGATCCCATCATCCACCCCAATGGTATTGAACTCAAACGGGACACATCCAGCTTTGCGGATCTCATCTTTGATAATCTCTGAAACCTTATTCAGAAAGAAGTGTCCGGGGATAATCTCGATAAATGAGTTGGCAACGCCGATAAACGGTTTGTTGAAATCTTCATCTTGCAGTCCGGTTGCTCGGAAGAGTGAACGGTGAGGGGCTCGGTTGTGACCTTTTTTGACGATATCACTTCGCATTTGTATCCTTTTATTATTGGTCGAAAAATCGACCCTACATTGATTTTTGAAAATTTTTGAAAATTATATCAAAAAATGCATCCAAACTCTTTACATTTAAAAAATTCTTGGCTATAATCTCAATCCGATTTCAAGCGGAATCGATGCGAGTGTAGCTCAGGGGTAGAGCATAACCTTGCCAAGGTTGGGGTCGAGGGTTCGAATCCCTTCACTCGCTCCATAAAATAGTGAAAAACGAATAGTGAATAGTGAATAATTTTGAATCGAAATAATTATTCATTATTCACTCTTAACTATTTACTGAAAACGCCCGGGTGGTGAAATTGGTAGACACAGGGGACTTAAAATCCCCCGGTCATTGCGACCGTGCCGGTTCGAGTCCGGCCCCGGGCACCACATGAATTGTTCTCTTCAGCAGACAGCTCATGCAACTAGTTGCATTTGAAGTAAGCGGTTCAACAAAATATGGCGTAATTAGAATGGCGACATCGCCAAGCGGTAAGGCCGCAGCCTGCAAAGCTGCTATCCCCGGTTCAAATCCGGGTGTCGCCTCCAAAACTTAAGGAATTTAAGTTTATCTAAAGCTTTTTTAGATAAAATTCCATTCTCTTTTTCGGGAGATGTCAGAGTGGTCGAATGTGCCGGTCTTGAAAACCGGTGAGGGTAACACCTCCGGGAGTTCGAATCTCCCTCTCCCGGCCATACTTTTTCTTAGCAATCTTTCCTTAAAATATTTTTTTAACTTAAAATCATTCACCAAATCGATAATTTCGGACAAAAATCACGTTTTTTATCAAACTTCTACTTTTTTATTCAAAAAGTAACCAAATATCACATATATACACATAAGATATAGCCAAAGCATGGTTTTATGGGCTTCAGAACCCATAAGAGAAAAGTATCACTTGAGTTAAATATTTGTAAACTTTTAGCAAAAGTACCTCATATCAAGAAAAAATAAGGTTTGTACTGTTATGATGATGAGGTAGATTTATTGGATTGATAAGTTTTTCGAGGCTTATTGGTTCAGTAAACTCAATATAAAGGAGAAAATGTGAAAATTACAAACTTAAGTTTAGCTGCTATCGCAGCAATGGCTTTTACAACAGGTGCAGTTGCTGACGTTGATCTTAAAACTGGTGGGCAAGCTGTAGTTTACTAC
>JACXUN010000282.1 GCA_014763905.1 Campylobacterales bacterium | reverse complement strand
CCCAAAATCAGATAGAGTGCATGAATCATTTGCGTATAGTCATTGAGTGAGATCTTAAAGACGACCATGAGTGCTTCGATCGATAGAGCGATGATAATAACCTGAGTTCGACGGGATATCATAGTGTTAATTTGTTTACAATAGCCATTTAACACTAATTTAACACTACTTTCATATAGTTTCAGTATGCATTGCTCAATTTAAATTTTACATTTGCTCCTTAAATTGATGTAAACAAGTCTACTAGCAATACGCATGCAATGCATCGTCACTGCTGCTGTACCACAGCGGTGACGAATCTTGATAAAATCAACTCTGCATTTAACACTAATTTAACACTACTATTCTATGATTATACCAATGTTTTATCTAAGGAGTATATATGTCAAAAACCATCTATTTATCACTAGCCTGTGTGGCGGTACTGCATGGAACCGAGCAGCTTGAAGAGATTCAGGTAGTCGATAAAGTGAATACACAAATAGCCGAAAATGTCAGCAGTGAAGAGGTCAAAAGTGCCGATTTAGCCGAAGCACTGAGCAAAAAATTTCCCTCAGTTTCAATGATTCGCCGAAGCGGCATTGCTAATGATATTATCTTAAGAGGGCAAAAGCGAGATAATATCAATGTGACGATTGATGGAGCGAAGATTTGCGGAGCTTGTGTCAACCGAATGGATCCTCCTACGTCACATGTCGTCACTCATGCAATCGACGAGGTGGAAGTCCAAGAGGGACCGTTTGATGTGGAGGAGTTTGGAACATTGAGCGGTTCGGTAAAAGTCAAAACACTCAAACCAAGCAAAGAGGTTAGCGGAGAGGTGAGTTTGGGAGCTGGGTCATTTGATTATAAAAAAGCTTCCGGTACGATCAGTGGAGGAACCGATAAGGTTCGCGTAATGGTCGCTGCGTCTAAAGAGACAGGCGGGCAGTATCGAGACGGTGACGGCAATAATTTTGCCGAGCAGCTTGCCAACTATACTGCCGGAAATGCCAACTTCACGCCGCCTAATCCCAATCCAAACTATGCTCCGGCATATCAAGATATGGATGCCTTTGAAAAGACTATGATGATGGGAAAAGTGTTTGTCGATGTCGCGGATGATCAAGAGCTTCGATTGAGTTATACAGCAAATCGAAGTGATGATATTCTCTATCCTTCCACGAAGATGGATGCAATCTATGATGACAGTGATATGTTGAATTTGGAGTATACGGCAAAAAACTTGGGACGCTTCTCTAAACAGTTGGATTTCCAGGTGTATAACTCACAAGTCGATCACCCGATGAGTACGCGGTATCGTATGAACGGTTCTGCCAGATATATGACCAATCACCTCACCACTGATATGACGGGTGTGAAAGTAAAAAATAAAGTCGATGCGTTTGATCGAACTTTTACTTATGGTGTCGATACCAGTAAACGAAACTGGGACGGAAAATATACGATGACCACAGTAAACGGTTCGGCTCCGGTTATGACACTTGGCAAAGGGTTGGATGATGTCGATACGGAAAATGTCGGTCTGTTTGCCAAGTGTGAGCGAACCATTGGTCAGGTAGATTTGGCAATCGGAGCAAGATATGATGATACCCAAATCGATACGCAATCGGTAGAAAAAGATACCGATTTCCAATCACTCTCGGCAAATGTTTTTGCAACCTATAACGCCGATGGCGATACGAAATATTTTGCGGGTATCGGAAAGTCAAGTCGTGTACCGGATGCACGAGAGCTTTATAATGTGAAATACA
>JACXUN010000281.1 GCA_014763905.1 Campylobacterales bacterium | reverse complement strand
AATTAGCTACGGCTAGTCCTACGAATTTTGATTTTTCAAATCTTACCTATTTTTAGGCTTCTGTGACTATGATATCCCGTCGAACTCAGGTTATTAAATTTTAATTCAATATCTTTTTGGTGCGTTCGAAAACGCACCCTACAATTTTCACCTCATTCGACAAAAACTCACCGAATCGTAATATTGATTCAGATATAATTCGCCACTTTTATCGCTCCCATATTTTGGGAAATTTGGATAAGGAAGGAGGTGTTTACAGATGCCAGGAATTAAACTTACTCAAAAAGACAACTTTGACGATGCGTACCGAAAGTTTAAGCGACAATGCGACAGAAACCTAATCGTGACTGAAGCAAGAGCAAGACAGCACTTTGAAACCGCAACTGAAAAGCGAAAAAAAGAGAAGATTGCTGCTCGTAAGAAAATCCTTAAGAAGCTTTATATGCTTCGACGATACGAGTCAAGACTGTAGTCTTTCTCTCCCCTTTCAAAGAGACTGCTTTGTGCGGTCTCTTTCTTTCAACTTACTTTTTTATACAACATCTTTTCACGCCTAATCTTTTTTAGCTAAAATATTCTATTAGGATTTTAATGCCATTAACATTTCAAGGTCAATATAACAGAAAAGGGTTAAACATGCGACTTCTCCCCCAACTTCTACTCTTCTGGTTCCTCTTCAGTTCACTTTCATTCGCCCAAGATCAAGACAAAGATCCGGTTGATCTCTCTATGGTCATCAGCGGTGGGGTCAGTCTCGGTGCGTATGAAGCCGGGTATAACTGGGCGATGATCAAAATGCTTACCCATATCAAACACCACGGACAGTATGTTGATCCGCATATGCGTTCGGTGACGGGGGCATCGGCGGGGTCTATCAATGCTCTGCTCTCTGCGGTCTATTGGTGTCAAGAGGATACCAATGCGACCAAAAACCAGATCACGAACAACCTGTTTTACGATACATGGGTCAAACTGGGGTTAGAAGATCTCATTATCAAAGGAGATACTGAACCCGACAATAAAAGCTCACTCTTTACACGCAAAGTTCTCACCGAAAAAGCCGATGCCATCTTGACCCATATGTCCCAACCGATCTTCAGCCAAGGGTGTGAAGTACCGATGGGATTTAGCGTCACCAAAGCCAAACCGATGACCATTACCCTCTCCAACAGCGATATTGAGATCAAAAACCAGCACTTTTCGGTTCCGCTTACGCTCCGAGAATCCAACGGTCGCCTCACCATCGAAAATCGGATGATTGAGAACAGCCAAGATCATCTCATCCATATTCCCGATATTGAAAACAATATCACTAAGGCAAGAGAGGTTCTCTTCGCCTCCTCTGCTTTTCCGGGAGCCTTTGAACAGGTCAAACTCGATTATCGCTATAACGGTGTTAACTACTCTTCCTATTTTATCGACGGTGGAGCCTATGATAACCTGCCGCTGCTCTTAGCCCAAGAGCTGAGTCAATACAATAAACTCGATCCAAAGCGACGCTATTTTGTCGTCATCGATCCCGATAATATTCGACCCAAACCGGTTGAGGGTTCAACCGTTGAACCGGAAAACAAACCGGTCGGATTTCTCAATGCCAATACCCTTCCGCTTTTCAATGCAGTCAATATTTCCGCGATAACCCCGACAATCGGCTCATCCTCTCTTCCCGCCATCATCCGATAACCGGACAGTTTTTAGGAGCTTTTGGAGCTTTTCTAAATGAAGATTTCCGTATCTATGACTACTATGTCGGGGTTTATGATGCGGTCTATCACCTTGCCCACGAAATGCATAAACGACCATACTACGCAACGCAGACACCGGAAGCGATTATGGATAATCTCAGTGAACAATTGGGGATCAAATCCAATCCTGAGGCATTGAGAGCCTATACCCTTTTCTACAATACCGAGATCAATCAGGTCAAAAATCCGCCGACCACCGACAACTTTTCGACTATCTATAATGCCTTCAATCTTCAAGTCGATGAGAGCAAACGGTATGATCTCACTGCATTTGACAGCTTCTTATCCAAACTCCAAATGCACTATATCCAAGACCGAGACTCCTTTATCCCGACTGATTCCACCGAACAAAGCGAATGGTATAAAAAGCCGCTCCAAGAGATGATCAGCCGTGTCAGTATCCTCGAAAATGAGTACGCACGGGATGAAAACAACTCCGATACGCTAGCCGGTGTCACCAATGTGATGGCATGGATGGGAAATAACATGATCAAGCAAAAAGAGGGGTTCGATCCGTTGCCACTCAATATCCCCGACAATCCCAAAAACAAACGCTTAGCCAATATCCTAAGAGTCATCCCCAATGAGTTGACCTCTGATGTGAAAAACGGCGGACTGGGAGTCTCCTATAACGCCTACTGGTATCAAAAGCAGAGTATGATCGACGGATTGGAAGGAAAAATCTCCTTTAACCAAAATGACGACATCAATGACTTTATGCGGGTAGACCTCAGTATGTTTGAAGAGTACAAAAACTTTTTGCGGATCGGTATGGGAGCGAGTCTCTTTGGCAATCTGGAGGATAAGTTCTATGAACAAGAGGGCTTTTATGGGGTAAACGGTTATATTGATCTGTTGGATATCTTCCGTATTACCTATGTGAGACGGTTTGACCATCCGACCGAGCGGGACTATCTCTATTTCGGAATTCGGAATCTGCCGAGTCTCTACTATTGGTTAAATCGATAGTGACTTAATTTGTCCAACAAGTTGTTGGACTTTTTCCAGTTTAACCCGCTTAAATA
>JACXUN010000280.1 GCA_014763905.1 Campylobacterales bacterium | reverse complement strand
CCGGATCACACTTATGTTTTAAAAGCCGACACCACTCTTTGATCTCTTCATGTTTGGTCAGATGTTGACACCCCCATCCACTGCTCATTCTTAACTCCTATAAAGACCAGAACCCTTCAGGATAATTTGCCTTAAACCCAACTTTCGATAGAATACGCCTAAAATTTATATAAAGGTTACTATTTTATGAAAGTTGTTGTTATTCAAGGTCCCAATTTAAATATGCTAGGATATAGAGAGAGAGGTATCTATGGTCCGATGAAACTGGAAGATATTCATAGCCAGATGGAAGGATTTGCTAAGCAGAACAATATTGAGATCGAATTTTTTCAAAGTAATTTAGAGGGTGAAATCGTTGATCGAATCCAAGAGTGTCTTGGAGAAGCGGATGGAATCATTATCAACCCGGCAGCTTATACGCATACCTCTATCGCGATTCGTGATGCGATTGCGGCGGTACAGATTCCAACCATTGAAGTTCACCTCTCTAATGTCTATGCCAGAGAAGAGTTTAGACAGAAGTCATTGACCGCTCCGGTTTGTGCAGGTCAGATTACCGGATTTGGTCTATTTAGCTACCATATGGCGATGATTGCGATTACGCAGATCATGAGTGAGGTCAAGGCGATGCGAGAGGCACAGCAAGCTCAGCAGGCACAGCAGGCTCTTCAAAATAAATAACTCTTTTTTGTGGGCTGAAGCCCACCCTACAGCTCTCAAACATTAAGGTATAACCTCTATGAATTATATGCTCCGCGATGAAAATGCTATCTACTATGAGTGTGGGTATAGCAGTGATAATGCTCTATATCTTAAACTGGGCAGTGAAGCCTACTTTTTAACCGATTCACGGTATGAGATCGAAGCCAAAGCGTTGGTACGAGATGCCAAAGTGGTCATCGAGCGTAATCTCTATACCAAAGCCAATGAGATTCTCAAAGCTGCAACGATCAAGAAACTCCATTATGATCCCAAAGAGTGGACGCTGTTTGCGTTTGAGAAGATCACCGAATCGCTAACGATCACCCTTCAAGCCGAACCCGATCTCTCCCATAAAAAACGAATTATCAAAAGTGCTGATGAACTCGAGATTATTAAAAAGGCGGTCAAGCTGGGAGCCTTGGCTTTTGATCAATTAGCAAAAGAGATCAGGGAAAACGGTTTCAAAAAGAGTGAATACAATCTAACCTATATGGCAAAAACGGCACTCTCCAGTTACGGAGAGTACGAACTCTCATTTGATCCGATCGTCGCCGTCAACGGGAATGCGGCGAAACCTCATGCTCTGCCGACACCGGATAAGTTGCATAAAAAAGATCTGCTCTTAGTCGATGCAGGACTCAAATATCAACGCTACTGTTCCGATAGAACCCGAACGGTTTATGCCGATGAGGAATTGACGTTTGGGGTAGAACAGAAGTTTAAAAGCAAAAAGATTCAAAAAGCTTACGACACGGTCTTAAAGGCTCATGACAATGCCATCGAAAAAGCCCGGAGTGGCATGAAAGCCAATGAGATCGATGCCTTAACCAGAACCGTTATCGAAAAAGCCGGTTTTGGAGACTATTTTGTTCACTCTACCGGTCATGGAGTAGGATTGGATATCCATGAGATGCCTTATATCGCCTCCAAATCCGATACCGTAATTGAAGATAGTATGGTCTATACGATTGAGCCGGGCATTTATATCCCAAACGAGTTTGGAATTCGTATCGAAGATATGGTGACGATGGTGGATGGCAAAGTAGAGATATTGTAATACTCA
>JACXUN010000279.1 GCA_014763905.1 Campylobacterales bacterium | reverse complement strand
GAGTATCTCATTGGAGAGAATTATCTGACCTACATCAAATATGTTCCCTCAGTAGAAATGTATGACGAGATGGACTATTTGGCTCATTCTGCGAGCAATATGGCGACATCGTATGAAGATAACCTCTTACGTTTCTCCTACACTTTAGATACCAATCTAACACCGGTGGATGGGCATCAGCTCTACATCACTTTCTTTGATATGGGATCGTTTTTCTCGTTTAAAATCGATAAGATCGAACAGGCGTTACCACAAGATGCAAATCGTACGGTTCTGTTGGGCAACAGTGCATCGTTTGAACTGACAGCAACGCAACAAGTCCCATCACCCACAACCTTAGCCTCCACTGCACCTCAACACGCAGAGACCCCATCCCAAGAGGGTATTTTGGGCTGGATGAGTCAACAACTCAAAACGACCAAAGAACGTTTGGTCACACTGCTAGAGGATATCAAAGCCAACCAAAGTCCCAGTTCGTATCTATGGCTGTTGCTCTTTTCACTGCTCTATGGGATGATTCACGCCTTGGGACCAGGACACGGCAAAAGTCTGGTAGCAGCCTATTTTTTGGGCAATAACCGTTCCGTCTCCAAAGCCTTTAGCGTCTCGGCACTGATTGGGGTGGTGCATACCTTTTCGGCGTTTATCTTGACCTTTGTGATCTACTACGTGTTAAATACCTATATGGGACGCTATTTTAGTGATATTGAAGCTGTGACAACAAAGGTGAGTGCATTAATCATTATACTGATTGCACTCTATCTGCTCTATAAACGGATATCCAAACGCCCTAAAGCCATTCCTCAGACATCTAAGTGGTCACAGGTTAAACCGACTCCTTCACATCATCAAAGTTGTGGTTGTGGAGCATGTCAAACGCAATCCACAGACATTGGCGTGATTCTCTCTGCTGGGATTATCCCGTGTCCAGGTACGGTAACGGTCTTTATTTTTACCTTGAGCTTGGGTGTCTATATGGTAGGGCTGATGTCGGCTATCTTTATGAGCATAGGGATGAGTTTTATCATCTTTATTGCGGCGTATCTCTCCTTGAAAGTGAGAGAGAAATCCTCTCCCAATGAACGGATACGCCAAATTTTGGACTATGGCAGTCTGATAGTTATTTTCGGACTTGGTGTCCTGCTCTTTTGGGCAGCATAAAGAATACATTGCTTAGGAGCCGATAGCTTTAGCTTCGTTTTATTCGGGACTAAACTCTCCGCTTCCTAAACAATTTTCATAAAAAAATAGAAAAAGGAAAAAACAATGTTAACAATGAATGATGGATTTAAAAAATCACACTGGTGTGATGACGATAGTTGCGGCTGTGGTTGCGTGGAGGTCAAACAAGAAAACGATACGATTTATGTACGCAGTACCTATCACCAAGAAAAAGTCGTCAGCTTTACGCTTGATGAGTGGCGAACCTTTATTAAGGGAGCTAAAGAGGGTGAGTTTGATGTTTTGGAGAGTGCAAAGTAATTTTGAATCGGCTATATTCGCATAAAAGGTGTAAGCTGATAATCTTTCACTCTATAATTAGCAATAACTCTTAAAAGATCGAGAGAAGTTAGTTCTTTTTGAGTATCAAATTCATGATACAATACCCCTAAGGTTTATAGGAGTAAATAAGTATGAAACGAAGAGATTTTTTAGCCGCCTCAGCTTTGGTAATGGGAGCTGTAGGAATGAGCGGATGCTATCGATCTGAAAACCAAACGGACAACAAAAATGTCCATATCAATCGCGGCAAAACCGTCAAACTCAAACTC
>JACXUN010000063.1 GCA_014763905.1 Campylobacterales bacterium | reverse complement strand
TGAATTAGCTACGGCTAGTCCTACGAATTTTGATTTTTCAAATCTTACCTATTTTTAGGCTTCTGTGACTATAATACTCCGTCGAACTCAGGTTATTACACTCCCTATATTCTCAATACAAAAACCCAAACAGCCAAAGGGGAATCTTATTGCCAAACCCACTCTCAATATCATCAGCCACCACATAGGCGTGGGATACTCCCTCCAACTGTTTGAAGCTCTTGTTTTTGCCTCCTATCTCAAAGCTATATTGCTCATCGACCATGAAATCCCCTTTGGCAGGATAGCTCAAATCATGGTGAACCCGTATCATATTGATAAAAAACTGCTCTCGCACGGTTCCAATCTCATTACTTTGGCAGTAGTAAAAGCTCAAATTGGGATTATTGAGGTAGAGTTTTGAGGGTTTGGTAAAGATGGTATCCCCTTTGGATTTGGCTTTGAGTGCGTAGAGGAGATTGCCCATGGTGAGGTAGTGGATGTATTGATAGAGTGTGGTACGGTTAATCCCTATCTTTTTAGAGAGGTTGGTGATATTGAGTTCGTAGGGTTTAGAGCCACAGATCATGGCGATAAGCTGTTTGAGCTTTTGGATATTTTGGGCTTCGATATTGAAGATAATCGGCAGGTCACTCTCAATGACGGTGTTGACGGTCTCTTCGAGTTTCATACCGTAGCTGTTGGGGTTTTCAAAATAGTACGGGAAATACCCACTCTGCAGATACTCTCGAAAATACTCAAAAGGTTTAATCTCGGATGTCAAGGCATAAGCGATATTGAGATGATTCTCCAAAATCGTTTCTAACCCATAGCTCTCAAATGTTCGCCCTAACTTCAACTCCAAAAACTCCCGAAACGAAAGCCCATGCAGACGGTACAGCACGGCTCTTCGGCTCAGATCAGCTTTTTTATGCTCCAGTTGCAGAGCCGATGAACCAGAAAAGATGATTTGGATATCCAAAAAATCATAGATCTCTTTGAGTTCATGTTCAAAGTTTTTGTATTTGTGTATCTCATCAATGGCTAAAATCTGCCCACCCACTTTGGAAAAAGCATCAGCGATCTCATAGAGTGATTGATTGGAGAGCAGAATACTATCGGCTGAGAAGTAGAGCTTTTTGCTCTGAGGGATATCCAAAGATTGCAGATACTGCAAGATAAAAGTGGTCTTCCCTACCCCACGACTCCCCAATATCCCGACCATTTTATCGTTAAAGTCAACCACGTCATGAAAATAACGTTTGTAGCTGTAGTTGTGAAGTTTTTGTATTTGTTGGTATTTTTGGGTTAGGGTCTCTAGCATGGGTTTCTCAATTTTGTTTAATGTAATAGACAAAAATTGTTTTATTTGTATTATACTATATACAAACTGAAGAGATGACTGATGGGTTGTTTTTAGAGGGTGAGCTTTGGGAGGTCATAACAATAACTCAATCTAAATTTCCCCAGCCATTTTCAAAACAAGCTCATACGTCTTGTCATCAATAAATATTCGAGAAGCTTTCAACCGATCAATCAACGGTGTAAGTTCTTCAACCAAGTTTTGCTCTTTGGCTTTTAATAAAATCCCTAAACTCCCAATCACACGGATACCAAAGCTCTGAGCAAACTTTTTAGCTTTTTTATCGTCACAGAGTAAAAAGTCAGCATCTTTCTCTCTGTAAAGCACAATCGCTTCACTCTCTCCTAAACCAAGAGAGATATTGAAGTTGACAGAGGAATTGATGTCCACTACTTTATCGCGACAAAAGGTCAACAGCTTTTTAGACTCTTCTTTATTGTCTTGGGTTATTTCATTATAGACAGCACAGGGAATATAAACATGACCAAATAACGTTTCCAATATCTCTAACTGATCCACAATCGCAAGAGCAATCAGAGCTGAACTGTCGGCTATCAGAATCATAAATGGCTCATCATCTCTAATTCATTGGCAAGTTCATCCTTAGTATAACTAATGACTGGAATCTGATTATAACGGCACTCCTCCATAAAGTCATAGATAGAGAGATTGGAAAATGTACTTGCCTGTTCGATAGAAAACTTACCATTTTTGAAAAGCATTAATGCCGTATTAAGCTTAATGGTTTGTTGTAACTCTTCGATGGTTTTATTGAGGGCGAGTGGTGCGAAGTCGGGTATATTGATGGTTACTTGCATTAATGACTCCTCATTTTTGGTTTTGTTTTATTGTACAGTATGGAAGCTAAAATTTGTTTAACTTATTGAATACAAGGGGTCGAATACAAGGGGTCGTGTCACAAATATAAACCAAACTAAAACGCTAAGTCAAACATCAATATGCTAACACCTTATGTTCTTTTACGCTAAAATACCCCACCGATAAAAAGGAAAGCCAATGGGTGATAAAGACATAATCAGCAAAGAAATTATCAAAGAGATAGGTCGAGATATATCCATGCACATTTTGGGCATTGATATTCAAGGTGAGATAATCCTCATTGATAAAGAGTGGACGCGAGTTGAGAAACGAGATAGTGATATCGTGTTTCAAAATGGACAGAGGATTATCCATATAGAGATACAAAACTCAAATCATAGTAATATGGAGATACGGATGTTGCGTTATTACAGTGATATTCTTTTTGAGTACAAAGATTGCAGTGTTGAGCAGTATGTTATCTATATCGGTAAAGAGAAGTGCCATATGAAAAAAGAGGTGAAACGTGATAAAATCTCATATGAATATGATATAATCAACATGAAAGATATCGCGTGTGAGAGGTTACTCTATCACGATAATCCCTCAGCGGTGGCACTCTCGATACTGTGCGATTTTGAAAACAGAGACAAGCAGATGGTTGTCAATACCATCCTCCAACGCCTTAGAGCGTTAACCAAAGGTGATGAGCGAGAGTACAGAAACTATATCAAAAAGGTCAATATACTCTCAACCAATAGAGATTTGGAAGCTGAAGTAGAGAAAGGAATGCAGATGTTAACGGTAGATATAAAAAAGACACCTCTTTATAGAATGGGTAACGAAGAGGGTATTGCACAAGGAATAAAAGAAGCTACTTTTCAAAATGCAATGATTATGATAAAAGATTTTCAATTAGCCATTGATGATGTTGTTAAAAAATTGAATATTAAAAAAGAGGAACTTTTAGAGTATATCAATAAGCATAAAAAAGATTCTGAATAGGTTTTGGGGTGAATTTACCCCATTAACCCCCACCCCGATTCTCCCAATACTCCTCAATCCCCAAACTCACCACACTCGAATCCATCCCTTCGCGATTATGCACAAAGTGAATCGACTGGATATACGGTTCGATAATATTGATCTTTTGAATCGGGGTGATGACCAAGAGTTGGAGGTTGAGTTTTTTTGAAGAGTTCCAATCCGTAGCGGGTGGAGTCGTCGGAGCCTTTGCCAAATGCCTCGTCGATGACTACAAAACAAAAACTGCGGTCATTTTCTCCCTCCAATCCATAGGCAAAGGCGATGGAAGATGCCAACACGGTATAGGCGAGTTTCTCTTTTTGTCCGCCTGATTTGCCTGAGGAGTCGCTGTAGAACTCTTTGAGGCTTCCGTCACCGAAATAGTTCTCATTGGCTTGGAAGTTAAACCAGTTGCGGACATCGGTGACCTTTTTTGCCATTTTTTATCAACATCGACCAAAATCAAGAGGGCAAAGACGCAGTACCCGCTCAATGGCCCCCTCCCATGCTTTGTCGTTGACCCGAAGTAGCTCTCCAACAAAAGGAAGCTCGATCCCCAGCTCCTCTGCCATAGCGTCCCGCATATCGGAGTTGAGTTTGGGGATATTGCTTTTGCGTTGGCGTAAAAAAGCGATCTCCGCTTCCACCTCATTGAGTTGGATCACAATCCGCTTTTGGTTGACCAAAAAGGTATGCTCACTCGATACGGTCGGGAGATTCAGCGTTTTGGAGAGGGTATGGTGCTGGCTATGGATACGTTTACGGCTGTCCCGCAGTCGGTTCTGCTCCTCAATGTTTTTGGCTAACGAGAGGAGTTTACCACTCCCTTGGCGTTTGAGTTCATCTTGAGTTCAAACCGCTGCTCATCTAGCCGTTCTAACCTGAGTTCAAATATGCATTCCCACTCGGGAGAGTGGGAACGAGAGGCGAGAGGAAAGACAACCCCATGATCCCCCAAGACGTAAAACTCCAAACCAATCAAAAACTAACCCAAGCCAAAATCAAGCTCATGCCAAGAGTGATTATAGGATGTTTCCTCCCAGCAAAAAGCACCTCTACCGTGGGATGGCGTTGCCTTCGGTTACGGGGGAGGAGTTGAAAATCAACGTGGCGATTGATACTTCGGCTTCGATTGATGATCAGTTGTTGGAGAATGGTATGAAAAAATGGAAGTTGAAATGGATCATAGCGGCTCTTTCGATAGTCTATGTTGATGCGGTAGTGTTATCCCGAACGGGTTGGAATCTGGTAGCAGTCTGTCAGGATATGAACAGTTCACAGATCGATTTTTGCAGAAAAGGGTTTATTAGGATATAATAAGAATTCAGAAAGAGATTAACAAGGAGAATCGTATGCAAACGATTCAAATCGACGTTAAAGATATTTATTAAGTTATATTCTACTAAAGATAAAGCGTATCAAGAAGAAAAAGCTATTTTTGAAGCTACTTTAAAAGATTATAAACAAAACGGTTCTAAAAACTTTTCTCGTGTTGATCAAAACTATTGGAATGATGTACGCAGCCGTCTAATTAAGAGACACCAAAAGGCAGAGTAGGTATTCGTTGAAAAAAGTGAGCTGTTTGAACATAAACTGGATGAGATCCTTGATCATATCGCACAAGATAGTTTAGAAAGAGCGATAGATTTTACTGTCGAGTTAGAGGAGAAACTTAACAAGTTGCCTTATATGCTGTATAAATTTCGGCGTTCTATCTATTTTGAGGATGAGAATATTAGGGATTATATCTTTAAGGGTTATGTGATTCCTTATTTTATTCGATAAGTCCAATGCTAAAATTTTATTATTGGGGATTGTGAAATACCGAGAAAAATTATAAAAGCAAACTGGTTATATGAAGGTGAATTGCTATCTGAAAAAAATTGGAGTATAAATTTTGAAAAAAGCACTGATGTTACTCAATATGGGAGGACCCAATAATGTGGAGGAGGTTGAGATGTTTTTACGCAATATGTTTGCGGATAAAAACATTCTTCCCGTTAATCGATATCTCCGTAAGTTTATCGGCAATATGATTGTACGAAAACGACTGCGTGAGGTTCAAGAGAACTTTACCGAACACTTAGGGGGTAAATCTCCGCTTCCTGAGTTGACCGATAGATTGATCCAAAAATTGGCAACCCGGTTAGATATGCCGATTGTGGCGGCGATGCGGTATGTGCCGCCTTTTGCGACACCGGCGTTGGAGCGGTTTAAGGTTGAGGGGATTGAGGAGTTGGTTCTCTTTCCGATGTATCCGCAATATTCAACTACCACGACACTCTCTTCGGTGGAAGATATCCAAGCACGTTGTGCCGCACTCGACTATGCTCCTAAAATTACGGTGATTGATCCCTATTATGATGATTTGGATTATATTCAAATCAGTACCCAAAAGATTAGGGAAGCATTGGGGGATAAAGCAAGTCGGGATTATGATTTGATCCTTTCGGCTCATGGGTTGCCGATGAGCATTATCAAGGCGGGTGATCCCTACCAAAGAGAGGTCGAAAGTAATGTTTCGGCATTAAAACTTTATCTAACTCTGCAAGGGATCAAATTTCACGATATCAAACTGGTCTACCAATCCAAAGTCGGCAGCGGAGCTTGGTTAGAGCCAAGTTTGGTGGATACCTTGCGTAATCCGACGCATCGAAAAGTCTTGATCTATCCTTTAGCCTTTACCATCGATAACTCCGAGACGGTGTTTGAACTCGATATCGAAAGCCGTGAGATTGCCGATAAAATTAAATATGAGGATTTTATCGTAGCACAATGTTTTAATGATGATGATACCTTTGTAGATCTCATTGTCAAAAAGGTGACTGCGTTGTGATGCAGACGATAGAAAAGTCGTTTGTGGCGACCTATGAAGTCAAAAAGTCGAAGTTTATCGCCCATCTGGTACCGATTGCTCAGTTTGAGGGATTACAGGATAAACTGCGAGCCGAACACCCTAAATCACGTCATGTGATCTATGCGTTGCGGTATCTCAATGAGTTTGATCAGATCGTGGAGAACTCTAGTGATGATGAAGAGCCTAAAGGAGCAGCGGGTGTACCGTCACTGAATGTACTACGCGGGCAGGATTTGGTCAATGTCGCAGTGGTAACGGTACGCTATTTTGGTGGGATTAAACTCGGTATCGGCGGGATGGCACGAGCCTATGCCGATGCGGTCAAAGAGGCGTTAGCCATAGCAGATATTATTAACTATGAAAAGATGTTTGGTTATAATTTTGAAACTTCTTACTCCAATGTACAAAAAACCGATTATCTATTGAACAAGATCGGTATTACAGAGGTGCAGAAAGTATTTGGGATTGAGAGTGTTTCGTGGACGATACGAGCCACTGAGTTGAAGTTAGCAGCATTTAAGGAGCAGAGGTAGTGCAAGAGTTAGTCAATGTTATTGTTGATATGGTGAGTCAGTTTGGGTATTTGGGGATATTTATTATGATGTTTTTGGAGAGTACCTTTTTTCCTTTTCCAAGTGAAGTGGCAATGATTCCGGCAGGGTATTTAGCCTATAAAGGAGAAATGAATATGGTTATAGCCATTATCGCCGGCGTTACGGGATCGTTGGCAGGGGCATTGTTTAACTACTATTTGGCTAAACATTACGGGCGTAAAGGGGTGTTGGCATTTGGTAAATATTTCTTTTTTACCGAGGAGAAGTTACAAACGATGGAACATTTCTTTACCAAGCATGGGGCGTTTTCTACCTTTGTCAGCCGTTTGATTCCCGGTGTTCGTCAGCTAATTTCACTGCCGGCAGGGCTTTCCAAGATGCCGATCTATCCGTTTACACTCTATACGACTCTGGGAGCCGGTATTTGGGTGGTGATTTTAGCGATTATCGGATTTTATTTGGGATCGTTAGCAGAAACTTTTGATCCAAGTCAGCCTTATATTCCCCAGTTGTTAACAGCAAGTCAGCCTTATGTGCATCAGATTGTTTATATCTCTTTGGGAATGATCGCCGTAGCGACCTTTGCTTATGTGGCAACTCATCGACGACGAAATCGTCGATCAAATTAAATTTTTAATAAAAAAAAATAGCATTTCAATGGAAAAAACATAAAAATCGAATAATTTGTATATTTTGATCCATTTTTTCTAATTTTCAGTAAAGATTCAAATTAGAAAAAGCAAATCCATACTATAATCATCTGTCATTAGGGCAAAATTTAATTAGGAGAAACGTATGACAAAAACAGTTTTATTGGCTTCAGTGGTAGCACTTTTCACATTTGCAGGATGTTCACAACAAACAGCACAACCAGAGGCACAACCAGAGGCACAACCAGAAGTAGTAGCTGAAGTTAACAAAACAGTAGAAAAAGTAGAAGAGGATGTACAACTTGTAGAAGAAGCTGTAGAAACTCCACATTCAATGAAAGAAATGGCTGTTGAAACGGTTCAAACTGTAAAATAGTTTGAGTTTTTTACTTTTCTATCCCTCTTTTTAGGAAGAGGGATATCTTTTAATTAAAAACATTCCCTGTCCCCTAAAATATTTTTCAATAAAAAGCAATTCTTGTTACTTTTTTGCTCAGTATCTATCGCTTCATTGTAATGCAAACCTATTTTTTTTATGGTTTGTTTCTGGAGTAAGGATTATACTTTGGATATTCCATACTTAGGAGAAATCAATGAAAACACTACTTTTTCTTTCAATACTCACAGGACTTTTTGCTATAGGGTGTTCTCAACAAACAGCTTCTAATGTTAGCAGTCGTTTGTTGTATTGGGGTTCAAACTCTTTCATAAAGTCATCTATTTCACAGAATATTTTTGTTAACCTGAGTTCGACGGAGTATTATAGTCACAGTTTTACGAGGTTTTTCATAGGTAAGGCAGATTTTTGCAGGACTAGCTAAAGCTAATTCAAAAAAA
>JACXUN010000062.1 GCA_014763905.1 Campylobacterales bacterium | reverse complement strand
AATTAGAGAGAGTACGTTTATCCCTCTCCGCAGATTTTAACCGATTATTGATTTCCTGTTACCACTGAAAAAGAAAGCTCTGAAATCTCTTGATGCTTTTTGATAAAACCATTGATCTCTTCTAACGTAATCTTTTCAATCTTTTTAAGCTCTTCCAGTGTCGCTCCAAGCGGTCGATTGGTGTAATACTCTTGGAATGCACGAGAGAGACGCTGTGAGAGTGTCTCGGTTCTTAGCGGCTGTGAACCGAGGATAAACTGCTTGGCTGACTCTAACTCTTCAGCGGTTACCCCTTTATCGATAAAGGTTCGTACTACCTCTTTGACACTCTTAACCGCTTCGTCTCCGCTGCTTACTTTGGTCTGAAGGAATCCGGAAAAATAGGAGTGTGACTTATTGATATTGTATTGACTGTATGCGGAGTATGCCAACCCTTTTTTGACGCGGATATCTTCCATCATACGCGAACCAAATCCGCCGCTTCCGAGTATAAATGCCGATACCTGTCCCAAATAACGCTCCTCGCTGTCATAAGGAATATCCAACGGTGCACCAAAATAGATATAGGCTTGTTCGCTATCCACTTTGGTCTCTTTGCTCTGTTCTTTACCTATGGCGGTCATCGATTGAATCGGATGCGGCGTTACATGCGGAAGCTGTTGCAATACATCCGTAGACAACTTAACGGCTTCCTCTTTGGAAATATCACCCCCCATCATCACAATGGTGTTTTCAATCCCCAAATGATTATGAATGGTATTTTGGATATCCGCTAAGGTGATGCTTTCTACACTTTTAACCGTTCCCAAACTAGGTTTCGCCAACGGTGTATCGGGGAAGATCATCCCTTTCATGGTCAAATCTGAAATATAATCAAAATCACTCTCTTTACGTTGGAGTTCGCCGATGGTTTTGGTTTTGATCTTCTGCAATGTCTCCTCCGTATAGTTCGGATCGGCAAGCAGTTCTTTCAGCAAGGTTACTCCATAGGGAAACTCACTTTTTAGCGAATTCAACTCGATCACAAAAGTCTCAGCTCCCGTATGAGCCGATAGGTTGATGGCTCTGTTTTCTAATTTGGTCGCAAATCCTACACTGCCGTCTTTTTTGGTTCCTTGATTCAATAGTTTTGAGATCAACTTAGCCAGCCCATCTTTGCTATCGGTCAATGAACCGGAGTTTTGAAAGATCAACTGCATCGAGACAATCGGTAGATTTTTATCCTCTTCAAAGATAAACGGTACTTCGTTTTGATCAATTTTGACTGATTCTAAAATAGCACCCATTAAGATTCCTTGTATAAAAAATAGTGTCAATAAAATTTTCTTCATCTGTTAAAACCGCTCCAAAATCTCATACGCTGTATTGCGTTTTGCCGGATTTTCTCCCATATCACGAATCAATCGTATCATCTCCTCTTGATTCATCTGATTTTTGGCTCCAGCAGCCGAAACCACATTTTCTTCCATCATCGTCGAACCTAGGTCATTGGCTCCAAACTGTAACGCCATCTGTCCGATATAGCTTCCTTGGGTTACCCATGAACTTTGGATATTCGGGATATTGTCGAGAAACAATCGTGCTACGGCTAAATAACGCAGATACTGATTGGAAGAGGTCTTCTCAATCGTCGGCAATTCCCGCTTAAGCTGCGTATGATCGCTCTGATACGACCACATAATAAAAGCTCTAAATCCACCGGTCTCATCTTGAAGCTGCCGCACCAAATCAAAATGCTCTACGATTTCTCGTGTTGTTTCGACCGTACCGTACATCATGGTTGCGGTTGATTTGATACCCAGTTTATGTGCTTCTCGGTGTACTTCTAACCATGTATCTTTATCTAATTTCTTCGGAGCAATTATATCCCGTACCCGATCACTTAATATCTCTGCACCGGCTCCCGGAATAGAGCTTAAACCTTTGGCTTTGAGTCTCGAAAGCACCTCACGAATCGAGATACCTGAACGCCGTGCGATATAGTCGATCTCAATGGCAGAGAAACCGTGAATGGTCACCTGCGGATACTTCTGATGAATATGCTCTACCAAATCTTCATACCACTCAATCTCCAGTTTTGGATGGACTCCACCCTGAAACAGAATCTGCGTCCCGCCGATCGCCAACAACTCTTCGATCTTCTGATCGATTTCGTCAAAGGTCAGGATATAAGCATCCTCTTTTTTCTCATGCGTATAAAAAGCACAAAACTTACAATCCACCCAGCAGATATTGGTATAGTTGATATTTCGATCTACAACAAAGGTGGTCACCCCTTTGGGATGCAGCTCTTTTTTACGAGCGTATGCCATTTTCCCCAATGTTTTGAGGTCAGCTTTTTCGATGAGTTCTACTGCTTCATCGATAGTCATGCGTTTATTGCGTAAAGCACTCATTTGATATCCTTATTCTGGGGAGTTTCTAAAAACCTCTATTCCAAAGGAGTATGCCCTTTGGAATAATTATGAAAAGTTTTGTGATTATACTATGGCGTAGGTTAAAGCCACTTATCCGCAATCGCCCGTAAACCCGCCACATTGTCCGAAGCAAAAATCTTCAACTCCGTCTCTTGCTCCTGTTCGGTTAAATGATAACGGGTATGCAGATACTCGACAATCGCCTCACCGGAGTGAATCAAAATCGGTTTGCCGTCAAAATAGTTTTGCAGTGCTGAAGCAATCAGCGGGAAATGGGTACAACCTAAAATAATCGCTTTGGGTGTGGGGATATTGTGAAAGTAATATTTAAACGTCGAGGTCAATATCTCTCCCTCGAAGATCCCCTCTTCGACCATCGGAACCAGCAGTCCGGTCTGTAGAGCCGTGACATGGGTATATCCTAACTTTTTCAGAGCATTTTGATACTGTCCAGAGTTCACTGTCGCCCGGGTTGCGATAATCAGAATCGAATCATCTTTATCCAGATGGCGATTTTCCAACGCCATGACTCCTGGATCAATCACCCCCAACACCGGATAACGGCTCTGGGCATTCATATCCGGCAGGGCATAAGCACTCACCGTATTACATGCAGTGATCAGTAGATCGATATCAAAGTTGTTGAAAAACTCCAACGCTTCCAGCGCGTAACGGATAATGGTATTTTTGTCTTTGGGTCCGTAAGGAACCCGTGCGGTATCGCCGTAGTAGATAATCTCATCAAAATAACGGTGAGCCAAAAGGCTTTTGACCACACTAAGCCCCCCGGCTCCTGAGTCAAATACACCAATTTTCATAAAGGGTTAGGCATCATTCATCATAGACAAAAACTCTTCGTTGCTTTTGGTTTTTGCCATTTTCGAGAAGAGGAATTTCAACGCCTCTACCTCTTCCATGTTTTGCATCGCATTACGGATTGCCCATACTTTTTGCAGCGTTTCCGGATCAGAGAGAAGCTCCTCTTTTCTTGTTCCCGATTTGGTCACATCGATAGCCGGATAGATTCGCCGATCGGCAACATAACGGCTGAGTACCACTTCAGAGTTACCGGTTCCTTTGAACTCCTCGAAGATCACCTCATCCATACGGCTTCCGGTTTCGATCAAAGCAGTTGCGATAATGGTTAAGCTTCCACCCTCTTCGATATTTCGAGCGGCACCGAAGAATCGTTTCGGCTTATGCAGAGCGTTGGCATCTACCCCACCGGAGAGGACTTTTCCGGAACTTGGAGTGACGGTATTATAAGCACGAGCCAATCGCGTAATGGAGTCAAGTAAAATCACCACATCTCTACCCATCTCTACACGTCGTTTTGCCTTTTCAATCACCATCTCAGCGGTTCGTACATGGTTTTGTGCCGGGAGATCAAAGGTCGAGCTATAGACCTCTCCACGTACCGAACGCTGCATATCGGTCACCTCTTCCGGTCGTTCATCAACGAGTAGTACCATCAATGAAACATCCGGAGAGTTATAGGCGATGCCGTGAGCCAACTCTTTAAGCAACTCTGTTTTACCGGTTCGTGGCGGAGCAACGATCAAAGCTCTCTGTCCTTTTCCGATTGGGGTAAAGAGATCCAATACCCGTCCGGTTAATTTCATCGGGTTGTATTCGAGTTTCAATTTCTTTTGGGCATAAAGCGGGGTTAGGTTATCAAAGAGCGGTCGTCTCTTGGACTCTTCCGGCGGCAGGTAGTTAATCGCTTCGATTTTAAGGAGCGCATAGTACTTCTCTTGGTCTTTGGGCTGTCTTACCTGACCGGTAACGATATCTCCGTTACGCAACGCAAAACGCTTAATCTGGGTACTGCTGACATAAGTGTCATTGGTCGAGTTGGCAAAGTTACCGTCCTCAGAGCGTAAAAAACCATACCCATCCGGCATCACTTCCAAAATACCGGTAAAGAGGATAAATCCACCCTGCTTTACTTGTGATTTGAGAATTTCAAAAATAAGATCTTTTCTTTTAAATTCGTTTGGGTTTTCAACTTTGAATTTCTGAGCTATATCAACAAGCTCTTCTAACGGTTTGGTTTGAAGGTCTTCGACCTTATATCCCTCTACCGGAACATGGGTTCTGCTGCTCACAGATTTTTTCTTGGTTGTGGTTGTTTTTTTCTCTTGTTGTTCGCTCATAAGTCCTCTTGAAAGCTATACGAAGGTTGTAGTAGTTTCTATAATGTAATTATTGAAGTTCTGCAATTATAATCACTTTTATTTTAATATTTGATTATTTTATTGATTATAAAATGCCATTATCATCAGCGGAACATACATCATAATCCCGAGCAGAGATATCCACGGCGGCAGCTTCATCTGCATCATAACCTTCAGCTCCTCATCCATATTCTCTCTCAGATATCGCTGCTGTATCATTTCGATCTTGAAAAAGATATCCAGACTCTTCAGAGCCAAGATCGAGAGCGTAAAAAAGTTAAAAAGATTAAAATAGAGACTCACCACAATGACAAAATAGAAAGAAGGATGAGCCAAAAAAAATAAAAAGATCGATTTTTGATAATAGCCGTAGAGGCGTTCAATCACCAGCTCCAGTGTGGAGGCTTTTTGGAGGTTCGCCTCCAAAAACTCTAATACCATCATCAATAAAATCATCTGTGTCAATATATCCATAACGTGAATTTTACTATAATCGCACTATGAAACAACTATACATAACCGACCTTGATCACACTTTTTTGCACTCCAGTCAACAAGTGACACCGTTTAGCCGGGAGATTTGGAATCAAATCGCCCAACACAAACTCCTCAGTGTCGCTACGGCAAGAAGCTATAATAAAACCAGAGAGTTTCTACAAGGGATGCATCTCAATGCTCCGTTGATTTTAATGGACGGTGCAATGATTGTCACACCCGAAAAAAAGCTCATCGATATCAAGACCCTGGACAAAGCGATCACCGATGAGATCATTGCCGAAGGCAAATGGTTTGATATTGAGCCGTTTGTAATTACGCTCGATGATACGATTACCCTGAGTGAAACCTTTTTTCTGCCGCCGACTATGAACACTTTTCAATCTTTTCTGATCAATAAGAGCTACCTCCATGATCCGAGGATCAAACAGACGACGAAAATAGAAGGAGGCAAAGCTACACTGAAGATTGTCTATATGGGAGAAGAGGAGATATTAAGACCGCTTGCCGATCATCTCATGAAACATTTTGAGAAAGCCATTGAGGTGAAATTGGCTCCCGAAAACTATATGGATTGCTATTTTTTAACGATTCTGCATCCTCTGGGTGATAAAGCCAATGCCCTAACCAAAATCTGCGACTATCTCAATGTGCCACTGGCTCATACCACTGTGTTTGGTGACGGACTCAATGACAAAGCGATGTTTAAAATCGCCGGCACCTCTATCGCGGTCAGTAACGCACTCGACGAACTCAAAGCCGAAGCCTCCATCATCCTGCCATACAGCAATGATGAAGATGCGGTTGCCAAATATTTAAGTAAGTTGACACAATAGGTTACATATTGTGTCCTACAGACTCAGACGATACCCTAAGCCGTACTGATTGATAATAATCCCCTCCGGCAGTTTGCGTCGGAGATTTTTGATGAGGGTTCGGATCGACGCATTCGAGACCTCGCGATGATCCGTGTCTGCCCAAACCTTGGCTAAAATATCCATATCATTGCAAAATTTTCCCTGACTAGCGATCAATAATTCAAAAAGTTTAACCTCGCGTTTGGTTAATGAAAGCAACTCATTGTCATATAACAGAGTTTTGCTTCGGGGATTCCAGATATATCCATCAGGCAGTATAACGGGATTGTTGATATTGATCCGTTTCAGTGCCTTTTGTAGCCCTTTTTGTAACTCTTTTTGTGTCACCGGCTTAAGTAGATAGCTGGTGAAGGAAAGTTCCACTACCTCACGCAACACCTCAGCTCTCGATTCAGTGGTCAAAGCAATCAAACAGACATGCTCATCGATGGCTCTGATCTTTTTAATTACTTTGAGACTTTTAGGCAGAGCTAACTCTACTATGATAATATCGGGTCTCTTTTGGAGATAATCTTGATACAGATCACCCGATGTCAACATCAGCTCTTTGCACTCATGCTGAAGCCATCGCTGATAATTGAAGTCGGTACTCTCAGGGATATCGGCATATAGGATTGTGAGATCGTCTAATTTTCTCATAACTAACCGCCTTTATGCCCGAGATGAAAAACCGATAAGGTTATAATTTTTTTCAACTGGAATCATTGTTGTCCTTTCTCTTGAAACACACTATAATCTCAAAAAAAAGTAAACAAAACGTGAGGTAAATGTAAAGTAATTGTGGAAAGTTATAATTTAAGATTTTTTTATTAAAAGTCTATTTTATACCCGAGTCCGTATTGGTTTTTGATCAGCCCGTCTGGGAGTTTTTTGCGTAAATTTTTAACCAGTGTTCGGATTGAAGTGTTGCCGACCTCTCCCTTATATCGATCACTCCATACATGATTCAACACCTCTTCGGCACTACTTGGCACGCCGCTTTTTTGTACCATCAATTCCATAAAAAACGTCTCTCTTTTGGTCAAATCAATCTGACAATTACTCTGGAATAGTGTCCGGCTTTTGGAATCCCAGCCGCAATTGAACGGGAGATGAATATATTGGCTTCCGTAAATTTTATCCGAAGCTTTAGTGAGGGCATCAAGCAGTGCCGAGCGGGTCACCGGTTTTACTAAAAAACTTAAAAAATAGAGATCGACCAACTCTAAAAGCGTATGCCGTTCAGAATGACCGGTAAAAGCGATCAAGACCGTATTGTAATCTCCATTGCCGCGAATCTTTTTAGCCAACTCTATCCCATTGAGCTTTGGCATATAGAGATCCAAAATAATAATATGGGGTTGATATTTCTTATACAGCTCATACGCTTTCAACCCATCTTCCGCAATATAGAGTGATTCACACGCCTCATCCAAAAAATAAATATAATTTTCCCGTATCTTTGCTTCATCTTCTACATAAAGGATGGTTAACTTTTGCAATTTTTTCATAAACACTATTCCTACATATTTTTTAATAACCTGAGTAAAAAACCATCATTAAGACAGTTAATACCTAAATTCATCAGAAAAGATGAACAGCAAGTAAGTAATGTATTGAAATATCTACACCCAACAACTTCAAGCAGTGAGTATGAAAAAATACATTTATTTTTATTTGGATTTAATGCAAAGGCATTATTACAATCAAAAAGCGAAATGGAACTTGATTTAAAACGAAAAAAGAAAGCAAAAGAAGCTCTAGGCTCAAGATTTAATGCAAAAGATTTAAAACAGATTTTAGAGATTACAAAGAAAGATTTAGAGAAACTTTACAAACAAAGAGAACAATTTCAACTTGATGATAAGTACGAAATAGAAGAAAAGGAATTAAAAAAGGTTCAATTAAATCTTATGGAAATAGAAAAAAAGATTTCTGACCTTAATTTAAAAAAAACTATAAATATAAATAAATTAAACGAACTTAATGATGGTATTTTTGAAGGTGATACCCAAACGCTAAAATTGTTATATGATGAAGCAAAATTTTATTCAACTGAATTACATAAAAGTTTTGATGATGTTGTAGCTTTTCATAATAAGATGATCAAAAATGAAATGGATTATCTAAATAGCAAAAT
>JACXUN010000278.1 GCA_014763905.1 Campylobacterales bacterium | reverse complement strand
TTTTTTGAATTAACTCGTTAGTCCCGCAAAAATTTGACTTTGCCTACAAAAAACCTCGTAAAGCTGTGACCATGATATCCCGTCGAACTCAGGTTATTACAATAAGGATGAGATTTGGGCTGGGAGATACATCTACACATTATTGCTGCAGTGTCGTGGATAGGCGGTTCAGTATTTATGTTTGTCTTGGGCATTTCACTACGAGACAAAGCAGATCAAAAAGCGGTCTATCCAAGGATTGGACCGATCTTTGGGTATTTTGAGTTGGGAGTGTTGTTTATTCTACTCATTACGGGAACTTTATTGATCAGCAATAATGGATTGATTAATGTTCTTTTTACCGATGTGCATAATCAAGTGATCGACTCTTTACGCAAAAAGCTCTGGATGGTATTGATATTGACGGTTATGACGGTGGTGCATACGGTGATTGCGTTTAAGACCAATGGAAAGGAGCGAACACCGTTGCAGAACTTCTTTTCTCGCGGGGTATCGATGTTGATTTTTCTTTTGAATTTTTTGGTGCTGCATTATGCTATTGTGATTCGTGATATTATCTAAGTTATGCGGTGCTTAAGTTGTCATACATTGAGCTGGCAGACCTTTTGTGTGGATTGCCGGAGCCGATTGCTACAGCCTTCCGTTACCAAACGTCAAATCGGAACCTTGGAAGTGTATAGTTTTTTTAAATATCAGCATATAGAAGACCTGCTTTTGACCAAACATACCCCACAGGGGTTTCAACTCTATAAGGCATTGGCAGATATCTCTTTTCGACCTTTTATTGCCAATTTTATCCGGGAAGATAATCGGGAGATTACGATTATTGGCATTGATGAGACGATCAAGAATGGATATAGTCATGTGGCACTGTTAACCCATGCTATGAAACATCCCCAAGTCAAGATACAGTATGCTAAACTCTTGGCAGAAAACAAGGTAACGTATGCGGGAAAGTCATTGCAGTATCGCTTGCAAAATCCTCGGCAGTTTCGCTATACCGGAGAAGAGCATATCGAGGCGATTTTGGTTGATGATATCGTAACGACCGGAACCACCTTACAAGAGGCGAAAGCGGTATTGCAGCTGCAGGGTGTGGAGGTACTCTTTGCTTTGACTTTGGCAGATGCTAAAGCATAATTATGATAAATTATCAAAAAAATTAAGGAGCGTTATTTATGGATGCTAAAAAAGTCAGTAAAATCTGCCGCCCTTTTCGGATTATCTTAGGGATTATCCTGATTGCTATCGGGTTTTATACTGGTAATGCATGGTTTTATCTAGGTATCATTCCCCTCATCGCCGGAATTATCAATTTCTGTCCGCTTTGTGGGATTACCAAACAGTGTAACTTGGTTGGTTCCAAAGAGTAATTCCATAGTTTCTCTCTAGTTTTTTAGATATAATTCAAAAAAACAGAGAGGAAGTTTTATGCATTTTCGTTACCTTGTTGTTGCCTCGGTAGCACTTCTATTGACCGCGTGTGTTACACCGGATGTTGTGCCGGATTATCTTGACAACAACACTCAAACAACTCCCCAAAAGCCTTTGAAGTTTCAGACCAATCAGTCGACTTTTTTGATTTCGATCTCAGATGCAGGTCAAAGTGTAGAGAATCGTAATCGATTTATGGATGAGTTTCTGCTCAAATCCGATATGCAGTGTGAACATTTTCTCAATAGCCCCGTGGTTGATCAGCAGCCTCAAACCAATGAGGAAAAGAGTCTTTATATGAGTATGTTTGATACGATGAGTTTTCTCTTTGGTACCAAATATCTCACCGAT
>JACXUN010000061.1 GCA_014763905.1 Campylobacterales bacterium | reverse complement strand
AAAGAAGAGATAACAATAATTATAATAAAGAGTTCTCCCCCAAAGGGAGAAGGAGAGAAAATTAATGTGTGAAGATACTGACAGAGATAATCGGATAACGTTTTTTGGTTCGGACGATATGTTTGCGTACTGCGGTTCTGACATCCTCTTGAATCGATTTATTGGAGTCAAAATCACTTTGTTTCACGTGAAGCAATAGGGTTTCGATAATATTTTCTATCTCACTGTTGAATCGCTTACTCTCTTTGTTTGGGATCAGACCAAAGCTATTGATAATCGGTTTGCCTGTCAGTTTATGTTCGGTTTTATTGATTTGCAAGGCAATATTGACGATACCCTCTTCTGCCATTTTTTGTCGGTCACCAAGGACATCGGCTTGAATCTCTTTGTTGTTTTGATTATCGATATAGCTCTTGCCTGTTTTGACGGTTTTGACTTTTTTGATATATTTGGTACTGATTTCGACTTGGTCACCGTCACTCATGAGTAGAATGTTTCGCTCATTGACCCCACAACTGATAGCGGTTTGAGCATGTTTGGCAACATGGTTATACTCTCCGTGTATTGGCAAGAAGAACTTGGGTTGTACCAGTCTGAGGATGAGCTTTTGCTCCTCTTGTGCAGCATGACCAGAGACGTGAATATTGTCAAAGTCTTTGTATCGAACGGTTACACCTGCTTTGACCAATTTATTCATCAAACTCGATACCGAACTCTCATTCCCCGGAATCGCATGAGCTGAAATAATGACCGTATCGGTCGGTTTGAGTTTGATATGACGATGCTCATCGGTTGCCATTCGTGAGAGAGCCGCCATCTCTTCGCCTTGTGAACCGGTGGTGACGATCAACATTTCATGATCGGCAAATTGACCGATTTCATGCGGTTCGATGAAGTTTTTGTTGTCGATATTGACAAAACCGAGCTGTCTGGCGATCTCAATATTTCGCTCCATTGAACGTCCGATGACACAGATTTTACGTCCGGTCTCTACACCTCGCTCCATCGCTTGATAGATACGGTGGGTGTTGGAAGAGAAGGTTGACATAATGATACGTCCTTTAGCAAGATCAAAAAGGGTATCAAAAGTTTTACCGACGACTGCTTCACTTTTGGTAAATCCCGGTTTGTGTGAGTTGGTACTATCTGAGAAGAGACAGAGAACGCCTTGTGATCCATAATAGGCAAACCGCTGTAGGTCGGTGGTCAGATTATCGATTGGGGTGTGGTCGATTTTGAAGTCGGCAGTATGGAGCAGGGTACCCGCTTTGGTCTGGATCGCCAATCCACATGAATCGACAATCGAGTGTGTCATATGTATCCATTCGATTTTAAACGTACCGATATCATAAATCTCACGCTTGACGATGTAGTTAAAGTATTTGACATCCTCTCTGAGTTTATGCTCATTGAATTTGTTTTCAATCATCGCCAGAGCAAGCGGTGTCCCGTAAACTGGGAACTTTAGCTCTTTGAAGAGGTAAGGCATCGCACCGATATGGTCTTCGTGGGCATGGGTAATCACGATTCCTTTGATTTTACTCTTAATCGCATGAAGATAGCTAAAATCAGGGACGAGAATATCTACGCCGTGCATGGTAACATCCGGGAAGCTCATCCCGACATCGATAATAATGGCACTCTCATCATCTTCGAGAACCGCCATGTTCCCACCAATCTCTCCAAGACCCCCAAGCGGAGTAAATCGGATTTTATGCTTATTGGCGATATCAATCTGTTTCCATGGATTCATACGGGCTTCATTGACGATCTTGTTCTGTTTGAGTGCCTCTTTGATATCTCTTGTCAGCGGTGTGGTATTGGCAGATTTTCCTCGTTTGTTCCGATTGCCGTTTTTGTTATTGGGTTTTTTATTAGGTCGGTTTTGAGTCGTACCTTCATTGTTTTCCGGTGCTGGAAGTAGAGCCCCAGGAGCATTATCTGTTTTTAATTGTTTATTTCTATGTGGATTTCTTGATCGTCTTGGTCGATCTGGTCGATCACGTCTTGGACGTTTAGCGGCATCGCCTTTAGATTCTTCTACTGATGATTGGCTTGTTTCACTTTTGGGCGTTTCTACTTTTGTTTCTTCTTGAGATGTTGATCTCTCTTCCATTTACATTATCCTTAGTTAATTCATTATATAAGTGACAATAAATGTCAGTAGTCGCTTCATGCGGTCTAATATTGCTTTCAATATCAAGTTGTAAAAAGAGAGCCTCAATTTTATCTTTCTCAAAACGTACGGCAAGATTTTTGGAGAGTTTTTTGCGAGGTTGTTTAAACGCTACCTTTAAAAAATCCTCAAACTCCGGATCATCTTCGCTTCGCTGTTTTTTGATTAAAAGAGTCGCAGAGGTTACTTTCGGCGGAGGAACAAAGTTTTCGGCTCCTACATCAAACAGCAGCTCACCGTATCCGACACGCTGGGTCAGAACGCTGAGTGCGGAGAAAACCCTCTCCCCGGACTGGGCAGAAAATTTCTCGGCAACCTCTTTTTGAACCATAACCAAAATCGATTGGCAATGGCTGTCTTTTAATGCACGCAAGATAATATTGGTGGCAATATAGTAGGGTAGATTGGCGACTAGATGATATGGTTTATCCAGTAGACTTTGATTCTGCCCCCAATGCTCAAGCACATCTCCACACTGAATCGTCAATGCCTTTTGACGGATCGGCTCATCGAACGATTTCCGGAGATGCTCACATAATCTTTTATCAACTTCAAATGCAGTAACGCTTCTAACATTTATCAGTTCTTTGGTTAAATCACCTAAGCCAGGTCCAATCTCTGCTACCGGCAGACGGTCGTTGGGCATCGCTTGGATGATTTGTTGAACTATTGCACTGTTCTTTAAAAAATTTTGTCCGAATTTCTTATCGGCAAATTCAGCTAAATTTTTAATGTCGTTCATTTTACACCATTCTTACTTAAGGTTGAGTTTATCTACAGTTATATTGTTCCGTTTGATAAATTAGGTATAATTTTAGCATAAAAAATTGTGGAACCTCTAAAAAACTCTATCCGGATAGAGTTAATGGTTTTTGGAGATTCTATTAATAAGGATTGGCATGGAATATTTTGCAAAACGTATCATCCCCTGTTTAGATGTAGATAATGGTCGCGTGGTCAAAGGGGTGAATTTTGTCGGTTTAAGAGATGCCGGTGATCCAGTTGAGGTTGCCAAACGTTATAATCAAGAGGGGGCGGACGAGATTACCTTTTTGGATATCGGAGCTTCTCATGAAGGACGTGATACGATTGTCGATGTGGTGAGAGCGGTAGCCAAAGAGGTATTTATCCCGTTAACGGTTGGCGGCGGAATTCGTCAACTCGATGATATTTACAATCTTCTCAATGTCGGATGTGATAAGGTAAGTATCAATTCAGCGGCGATTAAACGTCCTGATTTTATCAATGAAGGGGCAAAACGATTCGGTTCACAGTGTATTGTGGTGGCTATCGATGCGAAAAGAGTAGGGGAAGAGGAGTGGCATATCTTTACCCACGGTGGACGGAACGATACCGGTATCGATGCTATAGAATGGGCAAAAGAGGCGTATAATAGAGGTGCCGGTGAGTTATTGATCACCTCCATGGATGCGGATGGAACCAAAGCCGGTTTTGATAATGAGCTGAACCGTCGCATCGCCAAAGAGGTCAATATCCCGATTATCGCCTCAGGTGGAGCCGGAACGATGGAGCATATGAAAGAGGCATTTACCTTAGGGAATGCCGATGCTGCCTTAGCCGCTTCGATCTTTCACTTTAGAGAGATTGACATTATGGATCTGAAGCATTACCTCAAAGACAGCGGCATTCCGGTAAGGATATAGTATGATCATCTGTGCGGGAGAAAAAGAGCAGTTCCCTTTTGCGGTTCCTATGGGTATCGGATTGATTGATGTTGCCATGAATCTGACCCAATACTGTATGGTCAGAAGACCGGAGTTTATCCTATTTGTCGGTACAGCCGGTTCATATGGGAAGCACAAACTGTTTGATATTATCGAATCTGAAAGTGCTACCAATATCGAGAACAGTTTTTTCAATGCAGGGAGCTATAGCCCTATAAATAACATGTTGGTTGTGGACGAGGATGTTTCACGTGAAACCATTGTTAACTCCTCTAATTTCATTACCACAGATATTCGATTGGGCAAAGCGTATTTAGAAAAGGGTATAGGTTTAGAAAATATGGAGTTTTATGCGATACTCAAAGTGGCACAGAAGTTCCGTATTCCTGCCGGGGGTATATTTATTATTACAAACTATTGTGATGAATATGCCCACCAAGATTTTATCAAAAACCACCAAGAGGCAATGCAGCGATTGACTCAATATATCGAAAAACAATCAGGAGAAACAGTGTGAAAAAGCCGATACAGAGCTTTACACGGGCAGAATTAGCAGAAATCATCAAGCCTGCTTTTCGAGCTAAGCAAATATATAGATGGGTATATCATAAATATATAGAGAATTTTGAAGAGATGAAAAACCTGCCTTTTGATTTAAAAAAAGAATTGGCAGAGAAGTATACACTTAATCCACTCAAAATCATCAAAATAGAGCAGAGCCGAGACGGCAGTAAAAAATATCTCTTTGAATTGCATGATGGACATACGGTTGAAGCAGTCTTACTGCTGATGAAAAAAGAGCAGTACCATGAAAATGGAACCCTCAAGCATCAAGCCAAATATACCGTCTGTATCTCTTGCCAAGTGGGCTGCAAAGTAGGGTGTGCATTTTGTCTAACCGCCAAGAGCGGATTTCTGCGTGATCTGAATGCCGGGGAGATTGTAGAACAGATACGCTTGATCAAAAAAGATAATGATATCGATGCCAATCGGCGGCTCAATATTGTCTATATGGGCATGGGTGAACCGCTTGATAATCTGCAAGCCGTGGCTCAATCTTCACGTATCTTTTCTGACCCGGACGGGATGTCTATCTCCCCTAACAGACAGACGATATCGACCTCGGGACTGAGTACCAAAATAGCCAAATTGGGTGCGATGGAGTTAGGGGTGAACTTAGCCATATCACTCCATGCGGTCGATGATGAATTGCGTGAACAGCTTATGCCGATCAACAAAGCCTATAATATTCAGTCGATTATCGATGCCGTCAAAGCCTTTCCGATTAATGAACGCAAGCGGGTCATGTTCGAGTATCTAGTGATCAAAGATGTCAATGATGACTTAGGAGCCGCCAAAAAACTCCTCGCTCTACTTGATGGTATCAAAGCCAAAGTCAATCTCATCTACTTCAATCCCTATGGGGGAACCGACTTCAAGCGACCGGATGAAAAAGATATGATTGCATTTCAGGACTACTTAACAAAACGTGGTTTACACTGTACCATTCGTGAGTCCAAGGGGTTAGATATCTCAGCCGCCTGCGGACAACTACGTGATAATGAATTGAACAGTTAGAAGGATTTTTCTATGGGCGTATTGGATATCGTCATGGTAGCATTTATTACGATAGTCGTTATCGTATCAGTAATTGGAGTTTATAAAGCATTGAAAGAGTAGGGTGCGTTAGGAAACGCACCCTACACATTAAATCTTCGCAATTCCTTAGCACAAATTTCACTCTTCATCTTCACAAAATCAACTTTGGAAAAGAGATCATACCGACATCTGTAAGGAAATTGAAGCCGATGAGCGTGTAGTAGCAGCCGTGTTGCACCGGTTTGAATATAGCGTTCTTCATCCCTCAAAGTCCCCTCCAGATAGGCACTAGCGGTTGCAAAATCGGTTCCATAGAGCGGATCACCCAGTATGGGATGTTTCACGTGAAACAAATGTATACGAATCTGATGGGTACGTCCGGTCAAAGGTTTGCATTGGAGTAGGGTAACATCCAGCTTTTCGTCATAAAGCAGGGGAGTAAATTCGGTTTTGGAGCTTTTGCCCTGTTTGTGTATCTCCACTTTGTGCTTTGAATCATCATAATTATCCCGTACTTTAATCGATTCCGTCACACAAAAAGGGAAGTCGATTTTACCGTCTACCCACGCAAGATACTCTTTCTGAATCCGTTTCATTTCAAAAGAGCTTTTGAGATATTGTTCTGATTTTTTATGCCGACTAGCCAAAAGCAGTCCCGAGGTCTCCATATCGATACGATGAGTGGCGTTGGCTTGATCACCGGAATGGGTTCGTATCTCATCTAGCATCGAGTATTCGGTTGCCATGGTATTGGGATGAACCAGTACCCCGGAAGGTTTATCATAGAGAACAAAATCCTTGGTGGTAAAGATGGGTTTTATCTCTCGACTCTGCGGTTCAAAGAGAACAACCTCAACGGCTCCTTGAATCATACCGCCCTTTTCAAAAAAGGATTGATCGTTTATCAATAGTCGTCCCTTTGATATAAGTCGCTGTGCTTCGGCTTGGCTATAATTAAATTGGCGAATGATAAATACAAAAGCTTTAACCGGTTTTTCGATCCAAAAGCTTCTCTTAACAAATGGCATTTTTTACCTCACTGTAACGGCTAATTGGATAGAATTCTAGCATAAAAATCTCCTCGTTCCCAGCAGTTATATTTGGGAGCAGATATATCAACGGTCGATTTATTGACCAAAATATGTGAAAATACCTAGTGAAGTCTATGGTAATGTTCATTGCATACAGTATATATTTTCAAGTAAAAGTTTTGGAACGAGAAAACTAGTAAGGATAAATCAGAATGGTAGAACGATACGCACGTGAAGAGATGACACAGCACTGGACACAACATGCACGATACGCAGCATGGCTAGAGGTAGAAAAAGCAGTGGTAAAAGCATGGAATAAATTGGGACTGATCCCGGATGAAGATTGCGAGAAGATTGTAAACAATGCCACCTTCTCAGTTGAGAGAATCGAAGAGATCGAAGCGGTAACCAAACATGACTTGATCGCATTCAATACCAGTGTTGCCGAATCACTCGGTGAAGAATCCAGATGGTTTCACTACGGGATGACCTCTTCGGATGCGGTAGATACCGGTGTGGCTCTACAGATGAAAGCGTCACTAGAGATCATTATCAAAGATGTCAAGATGCTGATGGAGTCTATCAAAACCAGAGCCGAAGAGCATAAGTTTACTCTCATGGTCGGAAGAAGCCACGGTATCCACGGTGAACCGATTACCTTTGGTTTGACGCTAGCGGTTTGGTATGATGAGATGGCCAGACATCTCAAAAATCTTGAAGAGACGATGGAAGTGATCGCCGTCGGTCAAATCTCCGGTGCGATGGGTAACTTCGCTCATGCTCCGCTAGAACTGGAAGAGTTGGCAATGGCAGAGTTGGGACTCAAACCAGAACCGTGTTCTAACCAAGTCGTCCATAGAGATCGATACGCAAGGTTGGCAACAGCGTTAGCATTAATGGCTTCCACGATAGAGAAGTTTGCCGTGCAGGTTCGACATCTACAGCGAACAGAGGTATACGAAGCCGAAGAGTATTTCGCCAAAGGACAAAAAGGATCATCTGCAATGCCGCACAAACGTAATCCGATCTTGACCGAAAATATTACTGGATTGGCTCGTATCATCCGTGCTTATGCGATCCCGGCAATGGAAAACGTCGCTCTATGGCATGAGCGAGACATCTCTCACTCATCTACTGAACGATTCTGGCTGCCGGATGCGTTTATCACAACCGACTTTATGCTACACCGTATGAATAGTGTCATTGCCAATCTAACCGTCATGCCGGAAAATATGATGAAAAACCTCAACCTCACCGGTGGATTGGTCTTCTCTCAACGAGTATTGCTTGAACTGCCAAAAGCGGGAGTAAGCCGAGAAGATGCTTATCGAATCGTCCAGCGAAATGCGATGAAGGTTTGGGAAGAGATTCAGCAAGGCAAAGCGACCACCAATGCAGCAGGTGAATCACTCTATCTACAGTATCTACTATCTGATGAGGAACTGCGTGTATCATTAAGCGAAGAGCAGATACGAGAGTGTTTTAACTTTGACTATTACACCAAAAATGTGGATGCGATTTTTAATCGGGTATTTAACTAAACAAACCCTTTAGTTTGCAATGTCTTAGGAATCGGAGATTTTAGTCCAGAAAACATTGAACGAGGCTAAAGGCATCGGTTCCTAAGGTCAAACTACTCAAAAATTAATAAAAAAATAATAACAAAACTCACATTATGTTATAAGTA
>JACXUN010000060.1 GCA_014763905.1 Campylobacterales bacterium | reverse complement strand
TCCTGCCATTTCTAAACCTTTATGATGATGTATAGTAGATATTTTAGCTAAATTGTGGTTTTAAAGTGGTTATGCTGGAGTTTTTAGAGGTGCCCTTAAGTAATATTATATAATTTCTTATCATAAAATAACATAAAGTGTTAAATAAGTCAATTTTCTCGCATTATACTTTTTTGGTCATTATCTTATAAATAATCAATCCAAAAAAGAGTGTAATCCCAATCGAAAAATAGATGGGAACCGACTTAGTAATGACATAGACTACAATCAGAATGGCTAAAAGTGTCGACACTTCATTATAGGCTCGGAAAAATTGACCATTACGATAACACTCATCAACTTCTAAAATCTTTCTAAAATACTCCAGACTAAAAGAGTAGGCGATTAAGAGTGATAATACCGACAATTTGGCGATCATCCAATCCTGTTCTAACAGTGCCGGATTGAGAAAAATCAACGTTGCGCCACTGATTATCGTCGCCCACATTGCCGGTAAACCGATCACTTTGTAGATTTTTTGCTCTTGAATTTTGACCACATCGGTGAACTCTTTTTTATCCTGATGCTCTTGGTGATAGACAAAGAGTCTCGGCATATAAAAAAGCATCGCCATCCATGAGAGTACGGCGATAATGTGGAAGGCTAGAATTTCTTGGTAGTATTGGATCATTTATTCTCCTCAATTTGTTCGGGACTGAAGCCTCCGACTCCTAAAATAACTGACTAATCATAGCTTTTTTCAATACTATAGTCAACAATCTCATAACGATCTTGATAGTAGTTTCGCTGGTAAACGATCAGATCATATCGGTGATGAAGATGCAATGGCATATCGATACCGAAAACCTCAATGTCCTTTCCTGATTGATCCTGTAGAGTGACTTTATTTTTCTCCGATTTGACGACATCTACTTGTTGCAATCGAAGCGGAAAGGAGAGCGTGACTTGATGAGTCAATTGCTCAATCGTGGTGTTGCTAATCGTACAGTTGGCTCTCTGATAAGGCTGAGTCGAAAAGCTTGCCATAACCGGCAGATGATCGGAATAGCCTTTACGAGTATGCCGCTTTTTGCGATACTCCCAGCGATAAATGTAGCCTTTGGTATGAAAGAGATAGGATTTTTTGAACACGGTGAACGAATCATTGAGATAATCGATACCCTTTCCATCCATCATACTACCGGGGATCACTATCGCATCGAGTCCCTGCTTGTTACCATAAAAGTTATGACTCCATCGTTGATAAATCGGCAGTTCCAGCCATAGATTATAGTGTTGATGATTGGATGAAGAGATAGCACATTCATGAACCAAAGCTTGATCCTCTGCGATCGTCTCTAAGATATGATTGATACCGGTTTTGCCCGTCGTATCATTATGTTGAGGTTCTATAGTAAGATATTCGTTGTAGTCACTGTTGAAATCCCCAAGCAGAATATACTCTGTCGAGTGCGGCAGTGACCGGAGTCGATTGACAAGTGCTTTGGCGGAACGCATTCGTTTACTTTCCGGTGAACGTTTGGAATTCCAGTGATTGATATAGAGATAGAGCGGGTTATTGGCGATCGTTACTTTGACCTCTAAAATATCACGAACTCCTCCTACTCGACTAACAATAATATCCTGACTGCTTTGAATCGGAATTTTGGAGAGGAGTGCTACCTGTATCGCACTCTGTTTGGTTTGGGAGATTGCATAGTGAGGATAGTAGCATCCATAGTCTCGTAAACTCTTCTGCAAAAGCTTCAAAGCATTTTGATTCTCAATCTCTTGCAGTCCGATCATATCGGCATTGAGATCACAAATCACTTCGGAGATATTGGTGAGTTTCTGCTGTAGGGTACGTTGATTCCAGTTGTGTTGATTGGGGAGGTATTCGGGATATTCGTGACCGTTTCGCTCCATATCAAAAAGATTTTCAACATTGTAAGAGGCGACGGTAAAGGTATCGGATATCAGAAAAGCGGTAAAGAGTAAAAAAGTAAGTAGTAGACGCATCAGTCAAAAGGCGGATCATACCGCCCATCGTTCCACAAGTTATCGGAACATCTTTCCTAACATATCCATTGCCCCGTTGACACCGCCTACTTGTGATAAGAAATCATCCACGATAGAACCTTCTCCTGATGTAGCCCGATCAACCATACTCGGCAAAGCATCCGCGATCGCCCTTGTAGCACTCTCTTCGCTCAGTCCTAAACTGGAAGCAAACCCGGATACCTTATCGGCTCCTAAGAGATCAATAATAGCACTTGGAGAGATAGGCAGATTTTCTCCATTACCCAACCATGAGGTGACAATATCACCCAAACCATTTCGTGAAAGTCCCGACATAATCGTACTGAGATCGATACCGTTCTCTCCCATCATCAGCTTGCTTAATGCTCCGGCAATCGCAGCCGAATCCAGTCCGGTCGTTGCCTCGTCGCTATTATTTTGAATAAGGCTTGCACCTATATTTAAAAGTGTGTTTAAATCCATCTATATTACTCCTATGTTCAAAGTAGACTGCTTGTAAAACTATAATAGTTTTACAAGCAGTCTACTTCATTAATCTCATACCCTCTTGGTAGAGTTCTACTCGCTGCTGCTCTATCAGTGTTTGCAGCGTCCGTTTGAAGCTCTTTTTACTCAATCCAAACATATCGGCAATCGCTTTAGCATCACTTTTGGCATTGAGTGCGATATAGCCACCCTCTTTTTTGAGTATTTCCACGACTTTGTCTTCATATAATGAAGTCGTCTCTTTTTTGCCTATTGGCTGCATCGAGAGATCTAACTTACCATCCGGGCGGATATTTTTAAGATAAACATCTCGTTTATCACCGATTGCCAAAGTCTCAAAAATCTCGTTATCAAAGAGCATCCCCTCATAAAGATTATTGATCACCGCTTTGTAGCCTAGCGGAGTTTTAGAGATGATAATTGCATGGAGTTTTTGATTTTTGGTCAAATCAGTTGGTTTATACGAAAGCCATTTCCCGATTTTTTGTGTACCGTAAAGTCGTCCGGTCTCCTTGTCCAAACAAACCCTCAAGATATACTTTTCACCGATATGAAAATACTCTTTTTGCTGTGAAAGCGGAACAAAGAGGTCTTTTGGCAATCCCCAGTTGACAAAAGCACCGTAAGATTTGTAATCCACTACCGTAAAATAGCCAAACTCTCCCAGCATCGCATAAGGCAGTCGAGTCGTAGCCACCGGCCGATCTTCAGAATCGGTATAGATAAAAACCTCAATGACCGAACCGATCATCATACTTTCATCGACATAGGCGTTAGGGAGCAGTACCTCTTCAAAATTTTGAGCCGCTAGATAGAGTCCAAAATCGGAGATTCGCTCTACTCTGAGATGATTGATCTCTCCGATTTGGAGCGTTAGGGTTATGTCGCTCATTCAGACTACTGAACTGATTGAAGCTGCTCGACAAAAACTTCGGGTTGAATAAATCCTGTCAAAGTCTTCTTGGATTGATAAGTGTTATTGCTATCAAAGAAGAGCAGATTCGGAGTCCCAAATAGACTAAAATGCTTTAAGAGAGCTTTGTCATCATCGGTCTGATTCGTCACATCCACAGTAATAAAGGTAAATCGTTCAAGCTCTTTGACCACATCTGGATGAGGAAAAGTAATCGCTTCCAATTCACGGCAGGAAGGGCATGATTTTTTCGTGAAATCTACCACAACCGGTTTGTCACTCGCTTCGACCTCTTTGATCAATCGTTCGACCGAATAACCAAAATGTTTGCTTTTTGGTTCACTATGCTCAATCGCCGCAGCTGAAACCGACGGTGTGGCGGCTACTACATTGGGATTGGTAAATTTTTCAAACGGATGCAACATCGAAGTTGATCCGCTTAAGAAACCGATAAAAATCGCTGTTCCGTAGATTAGGAAGAGATAACCAAGTAGTTGGAAAATGATACCGGCTCCTTTTCCTTTCTCACCATTGAAGACTCCCATAAAGAGTGCCACCCCGATAAAGAGCATCGCCCATAAGAGAACCGTTACACCCTCCGGAAGTACTTTAGAGAGCATAAAGATAGCCAGTGCCAGCATCACCACTCCAAAGGTATGCGATACTTTGGTCATCCATCCACCCGGCTTCGGCATAAATTTACCGGCACCGATACCGACAAGCAAGAGTGGAACCCCCATACCCATACTCATAACAAAGAGAGCCAAACCACCCAACAATGCATCACCGGTCTGTGAAATAAACAGAACTGCTCCGGCAAGTGGCGGGGCGACACACGGTCCAATAATAAAGGCAGAGAGGAAGCCCATAATGGCGGTTCCTAAAATCCCTTTGCCCCGAGCATTGTCACTGGCACTGTGTAATTTAGACTGCCACTTAGCCGGAAGCTGAAGCTCATAGTATCCAAACAGAGAGAAAGAGAGAGCCAAGAAAAGCAGAGCAAAAATACTCAATACCCAAGGATTTTGCATCGCTGACTGAATATCGGCTCCAATTAATCCAGAGACAACTCCGACTGCCGTATAGGTAATTGCCATTGACAATACATAGATCAGAGAGATAAAGAATCCTCTAGCCGCACTCGATTCACCGGAACCTGACTGCGATACGATAATAGAGGAGAGAATCGGAATCATCGGAAAGATACAAGGAGTTAATGCCAATAGAAGACCAAAGATAAAGAAAAGTGAGATAATAAAAAAGGAACTCTCTGCTTTCAGCACATCGACGATATTACCCGCATTTGCCTCACCGGATAGGTTCATAATCTTTTCAAAAAAGCTAAGTCCCGGTGTTTCAAAATCATACTGTTTTGTTATTGTATTGTAACAGATACCTTTGTCTGAACAGCCTTGAAACTCAATCTCTAACGTGAATGGACCGGTAATTTTAGAGATGATAAGTGAAAAAGGGATATCCACCACAATCTCTTTTTCATGTACCATCTCGCCATTGACTTCATGCGGTGTCGGTCTCTTAACATTGAGTTCAAAAACTTGGGGTTTGATAATTTTATATTTGAGACTCTCATCTGCTACATGGATATCTTCCGCTAAAGTAATCTCAGTTTCAATGACATCACCGCTCTCTTCAGCATGAACTTGAAATGCCTCTTTGGGGTCTAAATATTTATCTTGTTGATTTTTCAATGCAGATTCAAAGCCGGCATTCAAAAAAAGCGTTACAAACAACAATAGTTTTAAAATTTTCATTATAGTTTAATCCCTTTTTCAAGTGAACATAATATAGTTAGAGGCATAAAGTTTTTCATGATAGTACTATAGCAGATGAAATGTAAATTTTTCGTTAATAAAGTAATAAAATCGGTACTTCACAGGTACAATTAAAGAGAAGTATGTGTTTTCCTGTTGAATAATAATTGAACCGTTTTTATTATTTTTAGAAAGGATTGAAGTGTCAAATTACTTAAAAAAGGAAAATTCTTTATATTTAAATAATAGTTTAAATTCTTTAGTCAATTGGTATTCTTGGAACCCTGAAAGCCTCCAAAAAGCCCAACAAGAAGAGAAGCCGATTTTCCTCTCGATAGGATATAGCGGATCATACTGGTGTGAGGTGATGCAAGAGGAGTCTTTCCATAATGAAACCGTTGCGGATATGCTCAATCAACACTTTATCCCGATCAAAGTCGATAAAGATGAACGTGCCGATATCGATAAATACTATAAACAGGTCTACCAACTGATGAACGGTCAGGCGTGTGCCTCTCCGGTTTCGATCTTCTTGACGGAAAATCTGGAGCCTTTCTACTCAGCAGCCTATATTGCTCCCTATCCTAAAGGTAATGTATTGGGATTTGAAGAGCTGCTCAAAGTGGTGATTGACAAATATGCCCATGACAAAGCAACCATGATTAAAAAAGGTCAAGAGGTACGCAGCTATCTCAACCCCAAAAAACTTAAAATCGAAGCAACCCGGCTCAATCTCTCCATGCTCTATACTGTTCAACTTCATGCCAAAGAGCTGTTTGATCCAGAATATGGAGGATTTGGGGCGGAACCGAAATTTTTGCATATCTCAACACTGGAACTGCTGCTTGATACCTATGAGGCAACCCAAGATAAAGAGCTGCTTACGATGGTAGAGAAAACCCTACAGTATCTATACGAAGCAGAGATTTACGACGCTAAACAGGGAGGATTCTATCGCTATGCGAACCAAAAAGATTGGAGTTTGCCACGTCAAGAAAAAACCACCTACGACAATGCCCTGATCGCTTCTCTCTACTGGCGGATTTTTCAGCTTACCCAAAATATCTTTTATAAATCAGTTGCCCAGCAGGTGGTCAATTTTATGCTAATAGATATGCAGGAAGCAGATCTTTTCTATAGTAATAGTGTGGTCAAAAAAAACGGCGAATTGATTATCGACAAAAAAATCGTAACCGCTTATAATGCCATGATGATTACGACACTGTTTGAGATGGGAAAGACGGAAGATCAGTATACTCAACAAGCAATAGCCTCACTGGATCAACTTTTAGAACAGGCTTACCCCCATGATCAACTCTTCCATACGGATAACATTAAAGGCTTTTTGGAAGATTATGCCTATTTGGGATTGGCTTTGTTAGCGGCTTATCGTACCACACAAAACCAACGCTATCTGATTTTGGCAGAAACGCTTGCCAACCAAAGCATTGAGCAATTTTATGATTATGGGTTTTGGAAATTTTCTAATGATTCAATAGTCGTCTATGATGATATCTATGATCCCCTTTACCCCTCTGCGATGGCAACTATGCTGCTCTTTTTGCATCAACTCTCTTTCTTTATAGATAGTGATTACAATCAGATGGTCTTCAGAACATTAGAAATCAACTCCTATCAATTGATGCGTCAACCGATAAGTAGTCCTAAAATGAGTCAAGTTTTGGTTCGACATCTTAAAAAAATGCTATAATTCTCTCCCAATCTAAGTTTTTATATGTTGAGGGGAATATCGATGAGATTTTTAATAGTACTATTATCGGTGATACTCTTAAGTGGCTGTTTTGATTTTAAAATTGAACGTAATAAAAAAAAGGATCAGAATGAAACACAGCACGCCTATACACCGGAACAGTTAGAACTCAAAAGTTATCTGGACATCTATTTTATGCAACTGCAAAATCTCAATACCGAAAGCATAATCGATATGACCTACCCCAAACTTTTTACCCATGTCAATAAAACGGTGTTCAAAGAGTATATCAACACCCTTTTAACCTCCAAACATATTAATATTGAATCGTTTGATACCAAGCTCATTTCACTCGGTGAGGTTCAACCCTATAGCAATGGTGAATTTGCTCAGATCAATTATATGAGCACCATTAAACTCAACTTTATTAATCCCAAACTCTATAGTGATGATCTGAGTATCCGAATCCTCAATGATGTGCTCAGCCGAAAATACGGCAAAGAGAATATCGATATCAATCCCATAGAACGAACCATCGTTATCAAAAAAGAGGAGAAACTGATTGCAATCAAAGATCATGGTTGCGAATGGAAATTTGTGGGTGACAACAGTGCCTACCGAACACTTTATCCACGGTTTCTCTTACCTGATCTGTTAAGTAAAATTTAAAGGAAAAAATTAATGAAAAAACTCACACTGACGACCATGTTGTTGACCCTGATATTTACGGGTTGTACCCAAGTGATTACCGCACCGATCTCGATAGCCGGAAGCGTTGCCGGAGCAGCTATTGATGTGACGGCTGCCGGCGTTAGAGCCATAGCAGGCGATGATGAAGAGGATAAGGAGGAGGATTAAAATTCAAAGTTAATAAACTTTGGCATTTTTAAACTCTGCCACTTCACTCTCAACCATCTCATCAATCATACGAATATAGATATCATTGATCAGATTGGGAGAGAGGTCTAACTCAATTGCTTTGGCTCTCACACGGCTAATCACATCAGCAATTCGTTCTTCGGATTTGATCTCTTCTATGCTGGTTTTAAAATGAGCAATCTGTTTGATATAAGCATTACGAGCAGCAATCAGCTCCACGATCTGACCATCCAATTTATCAATCTCGACTCGTGCTTCTACTAAGGTTCCACATTTCTTAATATCCATAGTATTAATCTCCATTGACTTTTTAGCCTATTAACCTGAGTTCGACGGAGTATTATAGTCACAGTTTTACGAGGTTTTTCATAGGTAAGGCAGATTTTTGCAGGACTAGCTAAAGCTAATTCAAAA